>CAYYUT010000477.1:1947-3238 GCA_964474935.1 uncultured Spirochaetales bacterium | reverse complement strand
TCGACCAGAGCCTGCGCGGGATCGATCCCGACGAGCTCGATCTCTCGCGCTTCTGGACCGAAGCGCGTCCCGATCCCTCGCGTGCCCCCGTCGCCCTCGATCACCGCACCTTCTCGACCGTGGCCGATCAGGTCAAGGACGGCGTCGTCAACATCTACACCCGGAAGCTGGCCGAGCGCGAGATCCGCTTCGGGATCCATCCGAACGACCTGCTCCCCTTCCGTCTGCCGGTCGTTTCCTCGATCCTCGACATCATCCCCTTCCAGATCCCGATCCCGTTTCGTGACGAGGCCTACAGCCTGGGCTCGGGGTTCATCATCAACCGCGAGGGCTACATCCTCACCAACGCGCACGTGGTCCAGAACGCGACCGACATCCGGGTGGTGCTGGCCGAGGGGACCCGCGAGTACGTGGCCCAGATCGTCGGAAGCGATCGTGTGACGGACACCGCGCTGCTCCGCTTCCAGCCCGATGCTCCGGTCACCACCCTGCCCCTCGGCGATTCGGAGGAGGTGGGCGTCGGCGAGGTCGTGGTGGCCGTGGGCAATCCGCTCGGACTCCGCCACACCGTCACCTCGGGCGTGGTGAGCGCCAAGGAGCGCGTCGTTCCGGGCGACCGGAGCCAGCTCCTCGATTTCCTCCAGACCGACTCCGCCATCAATCCGGGCAGCAGCGGGGGCCCGCTGCTCAACCTGTACGGCGAGGTGGTCGGCGTGAACACGGCCATCGTCGACCGGGCCCAGAACATCGGATTCGCGATCCCGATCAACACCGTGAAGCGCGTCATGCAGCTCCTGATCCTCGGACAGGAGCAACGCGGCTGGCTGGGCATCCAGGCGGCGCCCCTGCTTCCGGAGCGCGCCGACGCGCTCGGCGTGGCGCGCGGCGTCCGGGGGGCCGTCGTCGAGGCGGGCGAGCAGGGGAGCCCGGCCGCGCAGGCCGGGGTGCGGCGCGACGATCTGATCGTGGCGATCGACGGGGTCCCGATCGGGGGCCTGCTCACGCTCCGCCGCGAATCGCTCGGGCTGCTGGCCGACCAGGAGGTGCAGCTCAGCCTGCTGCGCGGCGGCGAGCGTCTCGAGGTGCGACCGAAGCTCGTGCGACAGCCCGAGGAGCGCTAGGTGGCGCGACCGCGTGGCCCGGCGCGGGCGGTGCCGACCGTCTGGATCGCGCTCGTCCTGGCCTGGGCTTGCGTCGGAGGCGTGGCGGCGGCCGCGGGCGGGCCGGCGCCCCCCCCCCCCCCGGCGCCCCCCGCCGCACCGCGCGCCGCGCCGACGCCCGCAGAGGTGGG
>CAYYUT010000477.1:0-1937 GCA_964474935.1 uncultured Spirochaetales bacterium | reverse complement strand
TCAGGAGCCATTCCCCGAAAGGTTGGGTCGTCCGAGCCAACCGTTCCGCTGACATGGGTACCGTGACCGTGCTCATCCTGAGCGCTATAACCGCTCGTTGTATTATTCGGATCGCACTCGGGCGCGGTGAGGAAGAGGTGGTGGCCGCCTACTTCGCGGCCATCGACGTCGACGGCTTCGCCTCGACCTCCCGATTCTTCCACCCTTCGGCGCTCGCCGAGTTCCAGACCCTCACCCTTCCGATCTTCGAGTCGGAGGCGCGGGACGGGGCGTCCGAGTTCCGCAGGGCGGTGTTCGGACCGGAGGCATCGCTCGAGTCGCTCCGGGCCATGGAACCGACGCGCTTCTATCGACGCTTCATGTCCTTCATGGAGCGACAGATGGGGCCGACCACCCGCATCGGGCAGCAGGTCGAGGTGCTCGGCTCGGTGATCGAGGACGGGACGCTGGCCCACGTCGTGGTGCGTGCCCGTCTCGGGCCGCCGACCGATCGGCAGACGAGGGTCGACGTGGTGAGCCTCGAGCGCACGGAGACGGGATGGGGCGTGCTCCTCTCGAACGAGCTCCAGGGCCTCGCTGGCGCGCTGCGGCCGCGGGGATCCGGCGCGACGACGCCGTGACGCAGACCACCGACACCCCCGCGCTCCTTCCTGCGCTCCCCGCCCAGCCTCCCGACGTGGCCTGGCCCGTTCCGGAATGGCCGGAGGCGGCGCCCGGCTCCGACGTCGACCGTGTCCGGCTCGAGGCGCTCGCCGCGGCGGCCTTCGCGGAGCCCGAGCGTTATGGGGAGACCCACGCACTCTGCCTGGTGCACCAGGGACGTCTGGTGCTCGAGCGCTACGACGACGAGCATGCCGCCGCCGCGACCCTGCCCTCGTGGTCGATGGCCAAGAGCATGCTGCACGCCGCCTGCGGCGTACTCGTCCGGGACGGACGGCTCGACCTCCACGCCCCGGCGCCCGTGCCCGCCTGGCAGGCCCCCGACGACCCCCGACGCGAGATCACCCCCGATCAGCTCCTCCGCATGAGCAGCGGACTCGCCTTCGTGGAAGACTACGTCGACACGGGTGTCTCCGACGTGATCGAGATGCTCTTCGGCGCGGGCAAGGCCGACGTGGCCAGATTCGCCGAGCGCTTCGAGCTCGTGCATCCGCCCGGAACCTGGTTCGACTACTCGAGCGGAACGAGCAACGTCCTCGCGGGCATCGTCCGGCGCCTCGTCGGATCGGGCCCCGACACCCGGGCCTTTCTGGAACGAGAGCTCTTCGGCCCGCTCGGAATGCGGAGCGCCGAGCCGCGCCTCGACGACGCCGGCACCTGGATCGCGTCGTCCTTCGTCTTCGCCACGGCCCGCGACTTCGCCCGCTTCGGCCTCTTCTATCTGCGGGACGGCTGCTGGCAGGGCCGGCGCCTGCTTCCGGAGGGCTGGGTCGACCACGGGCGGACGCCTTCCGCCGAGTCGTTCGGGCGCTACGGCGCCCATTGGTGGCTCTCGATGGATGGCTCGGGCGTATTCTCGGCGGACGGCTACCGGGGCCAGTACACGGTCTGTGTGCCCCGCCGTGATCTCGTCGTGGTCCGTCTGGGCGGCTCGCCGCCCGAGAAGCGACCCGATGTGCTCCGCAGCCTGGCGGCCATCATCCAGTGCTTCCCGGAGCTCGCGTGAGCGCCTCGCTCACGTCCCATAGCCGTGCCGCGTCCTCGTCGCTCTGGGCGTAGCGCTTCGGCCAGATCGGTCGACCGTCCTGGAAGTAGCGCCCGGACACCTCGGCGACCTCGGGGCTCTCGCACAGATACACCGCCGTCTCGGCGCCCTGCTCGACGCTGCGAGCGAAGGGACGCGCCAGTGTCATCGCCAGCCTCCAGAGCGGCCCGTTGTTGCGAGCGAAGCGGCTCCCGACGAAGCCCGGATGCAGACAGTTCGCCGTGACACCGCT
>CAYYUT010000476.1:0-3243 GCA_964474935.1 uncultured Spirochaetales bacterium | reverse complement strand
GCTGAGATAGCGGTACCGGAGCCGGAATTCGCTGCCCGCCCGCCCGCGGTAGCCGAAGCTCGCAGCGACCTCGTCGATCTCGGAGTCACCGAGGTCCCACGCCGCGGCGAAGTCGCCCACCCAATCGGTGGAGGGGTACCAGCGGCCATCGAGGGCCACGAAGCCGAACTCGGACCCGGAGATGGCGTACGACGCCCCAACGGCCACGTCGGCGAGGAGCCGCGAGCCGACGACGGTCTCGGTCACCTCTCCGGTGTCGGGATCCTTGCGTCGCCGTACCGCCTTCCGGAAGAACTTGTTGTCGAAGCCCACCGTGAATCCGTGGAAGGAATCGATCCGATCGGCCGGGTCGCGTGTCACGGTGTCGAGGTCGAAGAGGCGGACCCGCTCCTGTGGCGTCGCCGTCTCGGGGATGAAGAGCGGATTGTCCGATTGCGAGGTCTGCTGCACCAGTCCCCACGAGAGGAAGGGCTCGAGCTGGTGGCTCACGGGCGCTCCGCCGAACCAGCTGAAGGAGCGCCTGAATCGGCTCCGCACATCGACGCGCCCGGTCACCATGCCGCGCTCCACGAAGCCCTGCGCCTCCGACCCGTACAGGGTCAGGTGGTAGCCGACCTCCGGGGCGACCTCGACGATCCCGGCGATGTCGAACGGCGCCGAGAGCCGTGGGTTCAGGAAGAGCCGGTGGGCCTCGTCCGCGATCAGCTCGCCTTCCTGGAACTCGCCGTCCCCCTCCGGCCCGCCTCCCGCGCCGAAGTCGTCGCCGTTCGCATCGCCCGGCTGCTGGATTCCCGACGCATTGCGCTCTTCCCCGTTCGGAAGACCATCGATGCCCGAGTCGACGAAGATCTCGTCGCCGACGACGGTCCCCGCCGCGAATGCGCTGGCCGCATCGTCCTTGGTGGTGAAGTAGGTGTACTCGCCCTCGAGCCCGAACACGATCGGAAGCTTCGGATGGATCCGACCGGAGAGCGCGTTGAAGGCCACGTCGGGCAGCCGCTGCGCCACGAAATCGTCGCGGTCCTCGTTGTCGGGGCTCTGGAGGTCGTCGGCCCACCAGACCGAGGCCGTCGAATGCCACCGCCCCGTCTCACCGAAGCTCTTGGCCACGAAGGCGCGCGACTCGATGAAGCGGTTGATGCGTTCCTCGCGGAAATCGTCGAAGTCGAAGGGGAACTCGTTGTCCCCCACGACGGTGGCGTCGATCTTGAATCGGGCCCCGAACGGCAGATGCCAGTCCTGGTCCCAGCCGACGCCCCAACGATCGCGCGGAAAGGGCGTCGACGGATCGTTCGACTCGACCTCCATGTCCCGGATCCAGGTGGCGAAGAAGTCGCCCGACGAGCGTTCCCCCCAGACGTACTCGCCGTTCACCTCGGGCTTGAACCCACGCAGCTCGGAATAGCGTCCGGTGACGGTCAGGTTCACGTTGGGACGCGCTGCCCAGAAGAATGGCAGCCCCACCTCCCAGCCGCGCCGCGAGGTGCGCTCCCACTCGGGGAAGAGGAAGCCCGACTGGCGCTCTCGCTTGATCGGATAGACCGCGTATGGGAGCCAGGCGACCGGAACCCCCAGGACCTCGAGCGTCCCGTTCTTCGCGACGGCGTAGCCTTCGAGGTCGAGGTCCGCCGTCTTCGCGCGCAGGCGCCACGGGTCCCGAGACTCGTCATCCGGACAGTCGCAGGTCGTGAAGGTGCCGTCCTCGATCACGTACGTCTCGCGACCGGTCTTGCGAACCGACCCTCCCGTCATCGTGAACAGGCTCTCGGTGGAGGTGAGCGTGGCGTCTTCGGCGTAGCCCTGGAGCGTGTCGATGTTGAACTGCAGGAAGTCGCCCGTGAGGGTGTCGGGCCCGTCCCGCCTGACCACGTTCCCGCTCGCGATGCCGTTGCGGGTGCGAGCCGAGAACATCACCCAGTCGGCGTCGAGGGACTGGTCGCCCTGTTCGAGGCGGACGTTCCCGCGGGCGACGTAGATGTCGCGTGTCGCCTCGCGCTCGAGCTGGTCGGCGACGATCGTGAAGGGGACCTCGTCGTCCGCCGTCTGGGCGGTGGCGATCGGGGCGACGAGCCCGAAGGAGAGCCCGACCCAGAAGCCCAACCCGAGTGTCGCGAGGCGTCGTCGCCACGCGCCGCGGGGCGGCCGGCGCCGCGAGAGCCCGAGATGATCGGACGGGCGCCGCTCCGCTCGCGCGGTGCGATCGGCGCGTCGACGTCGATGGCTCCCTGGAACTCGACCGGCCGGTCCGACGACCAACGGCGTCATGCACCCGAAGCGGATGCGCATCAGCCCGAGACGCAACGCGCGACCCCCCTGCGCGAACCCGCGAACCCTGAGAAGGACTCGACGCTACCAGACGGCTCGGGCGAGGGTCAATCCAGTGAGGGAGCCGGCGTCGCCGATCGCGTGTACTCCAGCAGCGCGGCGACGTCGGGAATGCGCACACCGTCGCTCTCGAGACGGAGCAGCTTTCGCTCCATCAGCTCCTGGAGCACCCGATGGGTGTCGAGCATCGAGAGTCCGGTGTGGTCGGCGAGTCGTTTCAGGCTCGTTTCGACCCGTGCGGCGCCGTCGCGTTCACCACATGCCTGGAGGAGCTGTCGGGCGACCGAGCGTCCGAGCTCCAACGTTCCGAGCTCGCCCAGACGCCGCTCGAACTGGAGCACCCGGGCCGCCAGTCGTTCGATGATGCGCATCGCGATCTCGGGACGCTCCATGCACATGTTCTCGAAGGTGTGACGATCGATGCAGAGGAGGCGGCTCGGCTGGGTCGCCACCGCACGAACGCTCCGGGCCCCCCCGAGCACCACGCTCATCTCACCGAAGAACTCGCCGGGTCCGAGCCGATCGACCACGCGGGCCCCGTCCGACCCCGAACGATGGATCTCGACCTCGCCCGACTGGATCACGAAGAGCGTGCCACCGCGATCCCCGGGCTCGAAGACCGCCTCGCCGGTGGCGCAGCTCTGCAGGAAGCGGCGCTGGATCTCGTCGGAGAGATCGCCGGGAGACGCCGCGGGGCTGGTCATGGGCTCGAAGTCCATGCCAGGCGCTTCGTCCGGAGCCTCTCGCCGCTTTAGGAGGCGGAACCCTCGGCGGGCGCCTCTCCGGGAGCGGCCGGAGCCTCGCCGCGGATGTCGGCGATCGCCGCCTCGATCTCGGCCTCTTCGATCAGGCCGACGTGGCGGGAGTGGATCCGGCCGTCCGGCGACACCACGACCAGCGCCGGGAAGCCGGGGGCCC
>CAYYUT010000475.1:0-3252 GCA_964474935.1 uncultured Spirochaetales bacterium | reverse complement strand
TCCATTCGGTCGCCGACCGCGGCATGTTCTCGAGTCCGTGATGGGCGATCCGGTAGCCGTCGTCGAGGCTGTAGGCCTGCTGGAAGCCCGCGGCCACCCGCGCGACGCCAGGCGGGCCGAAGACGTGGAAGGCCCCCTTGCGCCCGGCGACCCACGACTGCATCGCCCACTCACCGAGCTCTCCGATGTGGTCGGAGTGGAAATGGGTGAGCAGAACGCCACCGAGCGCGGCCCGCGGCACCCCGATCAGCTGCGCGACCTCCTGCGAGCCCGGCCCGACGTCGACCACCCAGACGCGGCCGCCCGCCACGACGGCCGTGCACGCCGCCGCGCTGGTCGGATCGGGGAGGGGCGAGCCAGTGCCGCAGAGCACGACGTGAAGTGCGCCGTCGTCGAGCCACTCGACGTGTCCGGTGGCCAACTGCCTCGCGGCGGCGGTCTCGATCATGCGTGCGACGAGGTAGTCGCAGCCCAGGGAGCCCGTGAGCAGCAGACACAAGAGCACGTGGGCGGATCGTCGGGATCCGCGTGCCATCGCAGCCACCGCTGCCGGTCGTTTCGAGGATCGCTTCATATCGGCTCCGCTCGCGGGCAGTGCCGCGGATGGATCCAGAACCCGTGTCATGATGCCGTCACAGTCTGTGACAATACTGGACTCCGACAGAGAAGCCAGCGACGGACGTTTCGCTCGGTCGCGCAGGACCCGGGCCGCCGTCGCCGAGGCCATGCTCGACTGCCTGGAGGAGGGAATACTGCGTCCGTCGGCGAAGCAGGTGGCCGCGAGGGCGGGTGTTTCGACGCGCGCCGTGTTCCGGCACTACGACAGGATGGAGTCCCTCCTCGAGGAGGTCGCCTCGCTGCACATCGGCCGCATCCTTCCCAAGCTACCGCCCGTCCAGACCGAGGGACCGCGGGACGCGCGAGTGGCGTCGCTCGTCGAGTTCGCGACCCGTGCGAACGAGCTCAGCGAGCCCGTCCGCCGGGCCTCCTTGCTTGCCGAGCCCTTCTCTCTGCTGATCCAGGGTGCGCATCGGCTGGTGCGCCGGCAGGCCCGCCGGCAGATCCGAGCGAGTCTGGCGCCCGAACTCGCGGCGCTGCCCCGGACGCAACGGGACGAGCTCGTGGCCGCTCTGCGCGCGCTGCTCTCCTTCGCCTTCTGGTACGAGCTTCGGCACCACGACGGTCGCTCGGGGGCCGCCACTCGCAGGGCGACGGCGCAGATGATCGGAGCAGCGCTGAGCGCGGCCGAGAGGCGCTGAGCTGGCGAACCGAGCGATCTGCGATCGAAACGATCACACCGACGGGTCGAGCCGGTAGAGAGGATCCCGATGACCGCGATGCCCTGCTCGAGACTTTCCGATGGGCGTCAGCCCCTCGCACCACAGCTCTCGCCGGACCCGGTGAGGACGCGCGTAGGGCTCTTGCCCGCCCGCCCTTGCTGTAGGGGGTCTGGACCGGCATCGACAGGGTCGACGGCCGCCGCGCGGATCGCAGTCGCGCCCGCCCATGCGACGCCCCGACCGTAGCGGGCGATCGGGAGCGGGAGGCCGAGAGGAGGCATGAAGGCAATGAAGTGGGTCGGAATCGTTCTGATCGCCTACGTCGGTCTCGTCTTCGCGTTCGAGGTGGTGTACCTGGGGTGGTTCCAGCCTACGCTCGAGAGCATGCCCATCCCGATGCTCGTCATCACGACCACGGACGACTCGGGTGAGCGCCGGACGCGGCGCGTGGCGCGGCTCGAGTCCAACGGCAGCATCTACGTCTCCGCGCACCACTGGCCGCGGGGCTGGTATCGCCGCGCGGTCGACAACCCGAACGTGCTCGTCGAGATCGATGGTGTCGAGTCCGACTTCGTGGCGGCGCCCGTGAAGGGAAAGGAGTTCGAGCGGGTGGCCTCCGAGTTCCCTCTGCCTCTCCCGATCCGATTCCTGATGGGTTTCCCACCGTCGCGAGAGATCCTGCGCCTCGACCCGGCCACCTAGCACGCGCTGGCGTGGGACGCGCTCTCAGGGGACGCTGCGGAAAGGCGAGACGCGGGCCCCGGACGGTGCGAAGGCTGGCCGCGATCTCCGTCCGGACTGGCGTGTCGTACCGCACTGATATGCGAGAGCGCCCGACCCCTTCCCTTCGTCGATGGCACCGAGCGCACGGTGTCGATCTGCGCGCTCGTCTTCCTTGGCCTGAACGGCCAGCGGCCCGATGCAGCCCCAGACCCTCTGGATGCGCGCGCCGATGGGGTGGCCTCGGGAAGTGTCGACAAGGCAGGGGTTGGGGGGCCTATCCGGGCGCCCCCGATGCAAGCCGGATCGATCGTTCTCGATCCCGCATCATCTCCTGCGGACCGGAGGGATCTCGTCGGTCGACGCATCGTTGGAGAACGTCGAATCGACGAAGCCCTGGCCGGCGAGGGCCGGTTGCCGGCCCAGAAGCGGCCGAAGATCCGATGTCCTGACCGAACGTGCGCAAGATCGCGCGTGCAAGCGGTCGAGGCGCAGAGGCGTCAGATTCGCTGAAAGCACACGAACAGATTGTTCGCCGGCATCTCCACGGCCTCGGGCGGCCCGAACCCCGCATCCGCCGCATGCGCCGCGACCCTGTCCAGATCCCGCACACCCCAGCTCGGGTCCCGCTCGCGCAGCTCCGCATCGAACGCCGCGTTGCTGGGCGCGCTGTGACGGCCTCCGCGCATGAAGGGCCCGTACAGGTGCAGCATCGCGCCGGGCGACAGCAACTTGGCGGCGCCTCGAAGCAGTCCCGGCGTCGCCTCCCACGGCGCGACGTGAATCATGTTGGCGCAGAACACGGCATCCGCTCGCTCGGCTGGCCAGGGATGCCGGGTGACATCGAGCTGCAGTGGACCGCGCACGTTGGTGAGTCCCGCCTGGCTCACGTAGCCGCGGATCGACTCCGCCGCCGGGTCGAGGTCGGTCGGTTGCCACTCGAGGTGTGGCAGCGCCGCGGCAAAGTAGGCGATGTGCTGACCGCTGCCGCTGGCGATCTCGAGCACGGTGCCGGAGGCGGGGAGCACGCGCTGAAGCTGTTCCAGAATCGGCTGGCGGTTGCGCTCGGCGGCCGGGCTGTGAAGGAGGCCGGGGGCCATGGCGGCCGAGCGTAGCGCGAGCAGCACGATGGGCGACGTCGTCACGGGCGAGCGACCTGACACGCCCTCGATGCAAGCAGAATTGGTCCTTCCTGATCCCTCATGATCCTTCCTGATCCCGGGTGATCCCCGGCAGTCAGAATCATCCCTCG
>CAYYUT010000474.1:0-3256 GCA_964474935.1 uncultured Spirochaetales bacterium | reverse complement strand
CCGGTCTCGGGGGTCACTGCATCCCGGTGGACCCCACCTATCTGGCCTGGAAGATGAAGTCTTTGAACTTCCCGGCGCGCTTCATCGAGCTCGCCACCGAGATCAACAACCAGATGCCGAAGCACGTGGCCGCCCGCGTGGCCGACCTCCTGAACGAGGACCGGCTGGCGGTGAACGGCGCGCGGGTGCTGATCCTGGGGGTGTCCTACAAGCCCGACGTGGCCGACATCCGCGAGTCGCCGGCGCTCGACATCATCCGCATGCTCCAGGAGAAGGGCGCCGAGATCTCGTACCACGACCCGCACGTGCGCGAGCTGCGGACCGACGGCCGGACCCTCAAGTCGGTCGATCTCGACGACCAGACCCTCGAGCAGAGCGACATCGCCGTGATCATCACGCACCACAAGGCGGTCGACTACGGGCGGGTGGTGGCCCGGGCGGGCCGGGTCTTCGACACCCGCAACGCCACCGCCCAGGTGCGCGAGGGCCGCGAGCGGATCGCGAAGCTCTAGGCGCTTCGGGCCCTGGGGACGGGCCCGGCGGGCCGGCCCCTGCGGGTGGACGCGACGCCGCCGGCCGGGCCGGGCACGAGCCGGACGGAGACCTGCCCCCGGGCTCGCAACCCCCTGGATCCACGAGGAAATCCGCTCGCTCTCGGGCCTCCGCCGGGGCCGTCGCAGCGGGCGCGGGCCAGGTTGACGCGGCCCCCGGCCTTGCGTACACCCTGTCTCTACCCGCACGAGTAGCTCAGTGGTAGAGCGTCACGTTGCCAACGTGAGGGTCGCCGGTTCGAATCCGGTCTCGTGCTCCAGCTTTCCCGAACGCCTCCGAGGGCCTGGCCCGGAGGCGTTTTCGTTGGCGGGGTCGCTTCCGATCGTCGGAGACGCCCAGGGACGTCGGCCGGCGCCTTCCGCCCCGAGATCAGCGTTCGACCGACATACGCCCGCTCTTCGCCCAGGCGAACCGGCCGCCGACGAGGGCGACCACCACGGGCAGCAGCCAGCGCCCCCAGGCGGTGAGCGTCGGGACCGGCGCCGCCGGCTCGGCTTCATCCAGCGAGAGTCCCGGATCGTCGATGGCGACGACGACCGTCGTCTCGGAGCCACCAGGCCCTACGCCGCTGCGGGCAGCTCCGAGCGGCGACGGGCCCGGCGGCGCAACCAGGCGTAGAGCGGGAGGCCGGCCGCGACGGTCAGGAGGGAGAAGCCGGCTTCGAGCGGTCGTTCGAGTCCCGCGTAGGCGCCGAGGCCGAGCGAGGCGGCCGTGTACGCAATGGGAACGAACGGATAGGGACGCACTCGAAAGGGGCGCGACAGCTCGGGCTCGCGGAGCCGCAGCACGACCACCGCGAGCGTCGCAAGCGCCCCGAAGAGCGCGAGGGCCACGCCCGCATACACCACGAGCTGCTCGAAGCTCCCCGAGGCGATCAGCAGGCTCACCCATCCCGTCTGGAGCAGCAACGCCGGGCGCGGGGCCCCGCCCGCCGTCGCTCGCCCGAGCATGGCCGGCGCCATCCCGTCTTCGGCCATGGCCCAGGTGACGCGCGGCCCCGCCCAGATCATCGAACTCGTGGCGCCGGCGATCGACACGCAGAGGACGGCGACCACCACCGCCGCGGCGCCCGGGCCGTGGAGCGCGGTCGCCACCTTCTCGGCGATCGGTAGCACGGGCTCCGCCGCGAGAACCTCGACCGGCAGGGCGTAGAAGTAGACGAGGTTGAGCACGAGATAGAGCAGGCCGACGAAGGCCGTTCCGGCGATCGTCGCGAGCGGCAGGTTGCGGGCCGGCGCGTGGATCTCGCCCGCGATGTAGGCGGCCGCATTCCAGCCCGAGAAGGAGTAGAGCACGAAGACCAGTCCGACCGCGGCCGAGCCGAGGCTGGGCGCCACGTCGCTGGCCGGTCGCGAGACATGCGACCAGTCGCCCGCCCCCGAGCCGATCGCGAGCGCGGCGAGGAGCACCGTCCCGCCGATCTTGGTGACGGTGATCCAGCGTTGGAGCTGACCGCCGCGCTCCACGCCGAGCGCGTGGATCGCGCTCAGCGTCCAGACGAGGAGGAGTGCGAGCGCGCGCGGATCGACGCCCGCGAGCGCGTCGGGCGCGAGCCTCACGGTGTAGGCTCCGAACGCGGCGGCGGCCGCTGCGATCGCCGCACCGAAGCCGAGCGTGAACGAGGTCCAGCCCGAGAGGAAGCCCGCGAGGGGTCCGAAGGCGCGGCGCAGATAGACGTACTCGCCGCCGACCCGGGGCAGCGCCGCGCCGAGCTCGGCGTAGGAGAGCGCACCGGCGAGCGCGAGCAGGGCGCCCGCCGCCCAGAGTCCGAGTACCCAGAGCGGGTCGCCGAGGTCGCGCGCCAGGAACCCGCTGGTGGTGAAGATTCCGCTCCCCACCGCGTTCGAGACGAGCACGCAGCCCGCCGTGAAGAGTCCGATGCGCCGCGCTCCGTGGCTCACTGCGCCCGGTCTGCGGCCGGAGCGGCCAAGACGTCCACGTCGGCCGGGTCGCGGTGGTCGGTGGAGAGGTTCGTGGCGTCTGGGTCGTCCGGGTCGGCGGGGTCGGCGGCATGGGTCGCCCCTGCGGTGACCACAGCGCCGGTGGCATCGGTGCGTCCGGCGCCGTCGAGCGGCCCCGCCCCGTCCATCGCGTCGGGCTCGAACACCAGGAAGATCTGGACGGGCAGGAACGCGTGCTGGTGGGCGAGGCGATACCCCGCCGCCGCCATCTCGGCGGCGACCTCGTCAGCGCGGCTGGTGTGGCCTTCGTCGAGGAAGAGGCTGAGAATGCCACCGAGCTCTTCGTTCGGCTCGAGCACCGCGACGCGCCCGCCGGGGGCGAGGTCGCGCCGTAGGCGCTCGAAGTAGGCGCTCCGATCCTCGATGTGATGGAAGGTGTTGACGACGAGCACGCGATCGATCGCGCCGTCGGGCAACGCCGGATCGTCGTAGGAGCCGAGGACGACCTCGACCACCGGGTCGCCCGAGTAGCGCTTCGCGAGGGGCTCGGTGATCTCGGGCTCGACGTCCACGGCGTACACGCGTCCGCGTGCACCGACCGCCTCGCTCAGGTAGGGAACGAAGTAGGCCGACTCGCCCGTCCCGAGATCGGCCACGCGTTGCCCGGGCTCGATCGCGAGCGCCTCCACCACCGCCTCGGGCTTCTGCCAGGCGTCGCGACCCAGCGCCCAGTCGAGCATCGAGCCGCCCGAGCAGGCCGCGCGCGCGCGCATCGCGCGGGTCGCGACGACGCTGGCCGCTCG
>CAYYUT010000473.1:0-3264 GCA_964474935.1 uncultured Spirochaetales bacterium | reverse complement strand
AATTCCTGATCAAGGACCGCCGATCGCTCGTCAACCAGCGCGAGATCGGCGTCGACACCATGAGCTTCGCCGACGCCCTGCGCGCCGCCCTTCGCCAGGATCCCGACGTCGTGCTCGTGGGCGAGATGCGCGACTACGAGACCATCGAGACCGCCCTCACCGCCGCCGAGACCGGCCATCTGGTGATGAGCACGCTCCACACCCTGGACGCCGTCGAGACCATCAACCGCATCATCTCGGTGTTCCCCCCGCACCAGCAGAAGCAGGTGCGGCTCCAGCTCGCCTCGATCCTCCGGGCGGTGATCTCGCAGCGTCTCGTGCCGCGGGCTGATGGCAAGGGCCGGGTGCCGGCCCTCGAGGTGCTGGTGACGACCGCGCGCGTCCGGGAGTGCATCGACGACAAGGAGCGCACCAAGGAGCTGCACGACGCGATCGCCAAGGGCCATACCACCTACGGCATGCAGACCTTCGACCAGTCGCTGATGCAGCTCGTGAAGCGCGGTCTCGTGACCTACGAGGAGGCGCTGAAGCAGGTCTCGAACCCCGACGACTTCGCGCTCCGCTTCCGGGGGATCTCTTCGACTTCCGACGGTACGTGGGAGGACTTCGACCGGGCCGAGGAGAAGCCGGAGGCCGCACCCGCGCCGCCGAGCCCGGGCGACGACTTCGAGATCGATCGCTTCTAGCGGCCCCGCCGGTCCGATCCTACCCTCCGGGCGATGCGTGGCGGCGAGATCCGAGAAGCCTTCCAGGAGTACTTCGAACGGCACGGCCACCGCCGCGTGGCCAGCTCGTCCCTCGTGCCCGAAGCGGACCCGACCCTGCTCTTCACGAATGCCGGGATGGTCCAGTTCAAACGCACCTTTCTCGGCGAGGAAACCCGGGCCTACCGGCGCGCGACGACCTCGCAGAAGTGCATGCGGGTGTCGGGCAAGCACAACGATCTCGAGAACGTCGGTCGCACCCCCCGCCACCACACCTTCTTCGAGATGCTCGGGAACTTCTCGTTCGGCGACTACTTCAAGCAGGAGGCCATCGCCTTCGCCTGGGAGCTCGTGACCGAGGGCTTCGGTCTCTCCTCCGAGCGGCTGGTCGCGAGCGTCTTCGAGGAGGACGACGAGGCCCATGCGATCTGGCGCGACGAGATCGGCCTGCCCGAGTCGCGCATCTACCGGCTCGGTGCGAGCGAGAACTTCTGGGCGATGGGAGACACCGGTCCCTGCGGGCCCTGTTCCGAGATCCATGTCGATTTCGGGCCGGTGCCAGGGGTCGAGAACGACGATCCGTCGAGCGAGACGGGGCGGTTCCTCGAGATCTGGAATCTCGTCTTCATGCAGTCGAACCGCGCGGCCGACGGGACGCTCACGCCCCTCCCCAAGCCTTCGGTCGATACGGGCGCCGGTCTCGAACGGCTCGCCGCCGTGCTCCAGGGACGGCGCAGCAACTACGAGAGCGATCTCTTCCAGCCCCTCCTCGCGCGGGTGGCCGACATCTGCGGGAAGTCGCTCGGCGAGGACGAGGAGCAGGACGTGTCGATGCGGGTGGTAGCCGACCACGCGCGCGCGCTCGCCTTCCTGATCGGCGACGGAGTGCTGCCCTCCAACGACGGTCGGGGCTACGTCCTGCGTCGCATCCTGCGCCGGGCGGCGCGACACGGCGTGCTTCTGGGCCACAATGAGCCCTTCGTACACCAGGTGGCCGACAAGGTGATCGACGAGATGTCGGGCGCCTACCCCGAGCTGTCCGAGCGCCGCGCCTACATCGTCGATCGGATCCGCGGCGAAGAGGAACGCTTCGGCGAGACGCTGACCAAGGGGCTCGCTTTGCTCGAAGAAGAGATCGGGAAGCTCGAGAACCGCGGCGAGGCGATCCTCGCCGGCGACGTGGTGTTCAAGCTCTACGATACCTACGGTTTTCCGGTCGATCTCACCGACGACATCCTGCGCGGGCGCGGCAAGCGCCTCGACCAGGGCGGCTTCGAGACCGCCATGGCCGAGCAGCGGGCGCGTGCCCGGGCGGCCTGGAAGGGGTCGGGCGACACGCGGGTCGACGAGGTCCATGGCCGGCTCGCGAGCGAGCTCGCCACCTCGTTCCGCGGCTACGACACCCTCGAGACGGTGTCCCCGGTGCGGGCGCTGATCGCCGATGGCCGGCCCGTCGAGCGGGTGTCGGCCGGGCGGGACGTCGAGGTGGTGGTCGACGAAACCCCCTTCTACGCCGAGAGCGGTGGACAGGTGGGCGACCAGGGCACCCTCGAGACGGTGTCCGGTCGCGTCGAGATCCGCGACACCCAGCGACCCTCGGGCGAGCTCGTGGTGCATCGCGGGCGCGTGACGGAGGGCGAGATCTCGCTCGAAGAGGCGGCGACCCTGCGGGTCGATGCCGAGACGCGCGCCGCCACCGTCCGCAATCACAGCGGAACGCATCTGCTGCACGCGGCCCTGCGTCGGGTGCTCGGGCCGCAGGCCGTCCAGAAGGGCTCGCTCGTCGGCCCGACCCGTCTCCGCTTCGATTTCACGCACGACGAGCCGCTCACCCGCGAGGATCTCGAACGCATCGAGGATCTCGCCAACCGTTGGATCGAGGAGAACGCCCCGGCCGAGACCCGCTACATGCCCTATCGAGAGGCCGTCGAGGCCGGGGCCATCGCCATCTTCGAGGAGAAGTACGGCGACGTGGTGCGGGTCCTCCGCTTCGGGGACGTCTCGACCGAGCTCTGCGGCGGTACCCACGCGCGGGCGACCGGCGACATCGGTGTGCTCAAGATCCTCGGCGAGACCGGGATCGCGTCGGGGGTCCGGCGTATCGAGGCGCTCACCGGGCTCGGCGCGCTGGCCCATATGCGGTCCCAGGAGCGGGCCCTCGATGAGCTGGCCGGCCTGCTGCGGGTGCCCGTGGGCGAGCTCCCGGCGCGGGTCGAGAAGCTGCTCGGCGAACGGCGAGCGCTCGAGCGAGAGCTCGAGAAGGTGCGCGCGGAGGGCCGTGGAGCCGCGACCGCCGATCTCGCGTCGCAGGCCGAGGACGTCGCGGGGATCCGGGTGCTCACGGCCCGCATGGACGGACTCAATCCGAAGGAGCTGCGCACGGCGATCGACGAGCTGCGCACGAAGCTCGGCAGCGGGATCGCCCTGCTGGCCGTCCCGGGCGAAGAGCGTGTGCAGATCGCCCTCGGCGTCACCAAGGATCTCACCGATCGCTTTCGGGCCGGAGACCTGGTGCGCGAGGTCGCCGGCGTGCTCGGGGGCAAGGGCGGCGGCCGCCCGG
>CAYYUT010000472.1:0-3267 GCA_964474935.1 uncultured Spirochaetales bacterium | reverse complement strand
GTCAGCCACCCGCTCCGCAGGACCTCCAGGACCTCCCGCTCCTCCTCGGCCCCGAAGTCCGGGAGACAGAAGGGCAGAAACCACTACAGCTCGGGCTCGCCCCCGGAGCCGTCGTCATCTCGACCCAGCACACCGAAGAGGCTACCAACGAGCAGATCCAGCAGGGCGTGATCGAAGAGGTGGTCAAAAAGGTCATCCCTTCGGCCATGCTGGCCAAGGACGTGGTCTCCCACATCAACCCCACGGGCCGATTCGTGGTGGGTGGCCCCCACGGTGACGCCGGCCTGACGGGCCGGAAGATCATCGTGGACACCTACGGCGGCATGGGCCGGCACGGCGGCGGCGCCTTCTCGGGCAAGGATCCGAGCAAGGTCGACCGGAGCGCGGCCTACGCAGCCCGCTGGGTCGCGAAGAACCTGGTGGCGGCCGGCCTGGCGCGCCGCTGCGAGGTTCAGATCGCGTATGCCATCGGGGTGGCCGAGCCCGTATCCATCCGGGTCGACACCTTCGGAACCGGACAGACCGACGAGGCGCAGCTCGAGACGTTGGTGCGCAAGCACTTCGACCTGACACCGCGGGGCATCATCGAGGGGCTGGACCTGCTGCGCCCGATCTACCGCACGACGTCCTACCACGGCCACTTCGGCCGAGAGGACGCCGGATTCCCGTGGGAGGACACGAGTCGGGCCGAGGCCCTCGCGCGCGACGCGGCTCGGTGAGGATCGGCCTCGGGACGGGGACGGGTCTCGCGCCTCTCGCCCGGCTCGCCATCGTCCTGGCGCTCGCCGGTGGGGCGAAGGCGAGCATCGCCGAGCCGAGCGTGCGCGTCCTGCTCGGCGACGCCCGGGCCCAGGTCGACATCGAGTCGCCCCCCGGCGCGTCCCGGGAACGTTTCCGGATCCGGGACGGCCGGCTCCTGCGCCGTGGTCGCGAGCTCGGTGCGAGAGTCCGCATCGAGTCGCCGGGGTCCCTCCTGGTCGACGGACGCGAGTATCCCGGAGATCTGGAGCTCGTCGCGGCCGGGGATCGGATCCTGGTGGTGAACGAGATCGGGCTCGAGCGATACGTCGCGGGGACGGTGGCCGGGGAGGTGCCGCTCGCCTGGCCCCGCGAGGCGTTGCGCGCCCAGGCCGTCGCGGCGCGCACCTATGCGCTCCACGAGCGCAGCCGTGCGCGGCGATCCTCGCGGCGAGCGGGCACCGAGTACGATCTGCGGTCGGATGCCCGCAGCCAGAACTACCTGGGTGCGCAAGGCGATCAGGAGGCGGCCCTGGCCGCCGCAGCGGCCACCCGGGGCGAGGTCCTCCTCTGGCAAGACGAGCCCATCCTCGCCGTCTATCACTCGGCATCGGGTGGTCTCACCGCCGCGTCGGGCGAGGTCTGGGGTCGCGAGCTCCCCTACCTCGTGAGCGTCGAGGTCGAGGGCGAGGAGGATTCGCCCGATACCTACTGGCGCACCCCGCTCGAGCGCGCGACCCTCCGGCGGTCGCTCGCGGGACTGGGCCTCGAGCTCGGGCGCGACGTCGACGCCCGGGTGGTCGAACGGTCGCCGAGCGGGCGGGTTCGCTGGGTCGAGTTCGAGGGCTCGCGAGGGTCGGGGCGCATCGAGGCGCGCCGGCTGCGGAGCCTCCTCGGCGCGTCACGCGTTCGGAGCACGATGTTCGAGATTCGCCGGAGCGGCCAGGGCCTGGTGCTGGTCGGTTCGGGTCGAGGGCATGGAGTCGGCATGAGCCAATGGGGAGCGCGGGCGATGGCCGAGTCCGGGTCGAGCTATCGCGAGATCCTGGCCCGCTTCTATCCGGGGGCCGCGCTCGGTCGCTGGAGCCAGCCGTCGGCCGGCCGGGGCCGACGATGACGCCGGCCCTGGTCTGGCTGCAGGCGCAGCCTTCGATCTTCAACAACCCCTTCGTGCCGATGGTCCTGGTCTTCGGAATCTTCTATCTGCTCCTGATCCGGCCCCAGCAGAAGCAGCGAAAGGAGCACGAAGCGATGCTTCAGTCGATCGGAAGGGGCGACGAAGTGGTCACGACCGGGGGAATCCATGGCCGCGTGACCGGTGCGGCCGACGAGGTGCTGACGGTGGAGATCGCGAATCTGAAGGGCGAGCGGGTCCGCATCAAGGTGGACCGGGCCCACATCGAGCGGCGTACCAGTCAGGCGGCGCCGGCGGACGCGTCGTGAGCCTGCGCTGGCGGATCATCACCGTGGCGCTGGTCGTCGTCTCGCTCGCCTACCTGGCTCTGGCGAATGCGGTCCCCTCCGAGACCCGGCGCGAGTCCTGGCTCCTCCCGGACGCAGGGCTGCGACTCGGCCTCGACCTGCGTGGCGGAATCCACTGGGTGCTCGGCGTGCAGCTCGAAGCCGCCATCGCCCAGGAGCTCGAGTATCTCCGCGGGGTGATCGAGTCGGAGCTCGAGGATGCTTCGGTGACAGCGACCCGGCTCGCGGTCGAGGAGGAGCGAATCGTCATCGAGAGCGAGCCGGGCGACCAGGCCGCGATCCGCGAGGTGCTCGGCGAGTTCGACACCCTGAGCCTCGCGTCGAG
Source organism: uncultured Spirochaetales bacterium (assembly GCA_964474935.1). Classification (GTDB taxonomy): domain Bacteria; phylum Myxococcota_A; class UBA9160; order UBA9160; family JAFDDA01; genus CAYYUT01. The sequence goes on along the minus strand of CAYYUT010000472.1, from coordinate 722 downwards.
CTCGGACGGAGCGCTCCGCTACGCGATCGAGGACGGCTGGACCCAGGAAGTGCGCGAACGCGCGATGCTCCAGGTGCTCGAGGTGCTCCGGAACCGGATCGACGATCCCCAGACGGGCATCCCCGAATCGGTGATCACCCGACAGGGCGACGACCGCATCCTGGTCCAGATCCCCGGTGGTGATGCCGAGCGCGAGCAGGCCCAGAGCCTGCTCGAGCAGACCGGCTTCCTCGAGTTCAAGATCGTCCAGGCGGCCGACGAGAGCGAGGAGCTGCTGCGCGCCCGCTATCCAGAAGGCCTGCCCGAAGGCAACGGCGTGGTCGTTCAGCGCGACCGCCTGAGTGGGCGTGTGACGGCCGCCTATCTGGTCCCCGATCAGCCCGCCATCACGGGCAAGTACCTGAACGACGCCCGCGTCAGTACCGACGCGCGCCAGCGACCGATCGTGTCGTTCACGTGGAGCACCGAAGGAGCCAAGATCTTCTCGGAGCTCACCGAGGAGAACATCGACCGGAATCTGGCGATCATCCTCGACGAAGAAGCCTACAGCGCTCCGGTGATTCGCTCGCGGATCGGTACGCGCGGTCAGATCGACGGGCGCTTCACCTGGGAGGAGGCCTCGCAGCTCGCGGTCGTGCTGCGGGCCGGCTCGCTCTCGGTGCCGGTGGTGATCGAGGAGGAGCGGACGGTCGGGCCGGCGCTGGGCGCGGACTCCATCACGC
>CAYYUT010000471.1:0-3271 GCA_964474935.1 uncultured Spirochaetales bacterium | reverse complement strand
GCGACTCGACGTAGCGGCGCTGCCCCTCGGCATAGATCGTGTCGAAGGCCAGCGACGACTTGCCCGAGCCCGACAGGCCCGTGATCACGACGAGGGCGTCACGCGGGATCCGAACGTCGATGTCGCGGAGATTGTGTTCGCGGGCGCCTCGGACCTCGATCGCCTCGGGGCCCTGGCCCGTTGCGATCACGGCGTGGCGAGGCCCGGTGTCTCGGGACCGGTGGCGACGTCCTCCGAGTCGCCGAGCCGCATGCCCGCTTCCGCGAAGACCCCCTTGCGCTCGATGTAGGTACGGGCGCGAAGGGTCTCGATCCACTCCTCGTACTCGCGTTCCATTCCGCGCTGGAAGAGCTCGCCGTGCAGCATGCCCCGCGCCTCGTTGTAGGCCACGGGCTCGAAGTCGCGTCGCTCCTCGACGAAGAGCAGATTGCATCCGAAGGGCATCCGGACCACTTCGCTGATCTCGCCGCTCTGGAGCTCGGCGACCGCGGGCGCCATCCAGGCGGCCACCGAATCGAGGTGGACCCAGCCGACGTCCCCGCCCCGCCCGGGATTCGCCTCCGAGATCTCGGACGCGATCTCGGCGAACGACTCACCCGCCAGCACCCGCTGACGCGCCTGCGCGACTTCGGCGCACACGGCGTCCTGGCTGCGCCCGGCACCGCTCCCCTGGAACGTCACCATCAGGTGCCGCAGATGCATCTCGGTGCCGCCGTCGGGCTGCTCGCCGAAACGCTCCTCGTAGAGCGACCGGATGTCGGCCTCCTCCACTTCGACCCGTGAGCTGACCTGGTAGCTCAAGACCTTGTTGCGCTGGATCTCGCCCCGGATCTGCTCGCGATAGGCCTCGTAGCCGAGCTCGTGGTGCTCCACGCTCTGCCGGAGCTGGTCGAGGGTGAGCCCGTTCTCGGCCGCGATCGCGGCGATGGTCTGATCGACCTCGGCCTCGGTGGTCGCGATCTCCTGCTGTCGCACCACCTGCTCGATCAGACGGCGCTCGATCAGACTCTCGAGCGCGTCGGCGCGGAAGCGGATCACGTCCTGCTCCTGGGCCCCGGCCTTGCGCATCTGGGGAATCATCGGCGAGGTGAGTCGGTACACCTCCGAGACGAGCACGATGTCGGGGCCCACCTGCGCGGCGATTCCGTCGATCAGGACCGGCTCGGCCACGGCTCGCCCGGCGGCGAGGCCTGCCCACCCGAGAGTGATCGCGAGGGCGGCGAGCCGGCTTCCGAGGTGGGTCCGGCGGGCCGTTCCGATCGCGCGTCGCGTCGGGGGTCGGGTCGTGGATCGGCTCGCCGACCGAACCCTGGCCGGATCCGCCACCGGATCCGCGGCCGGCTTCGCGGTCGGCGTCACGCCAGGCTTCACGGTTCGATCCGGGCCTCGATCCGGCGCTCGATCCGGGAGGTGATTCGCGATTCGTTGCGGAGTTCGGAGCATCGGCGGTCCCGTCGCGGTGAGCCTCCGATCCTAGCCCCGTGCCGGCGGTCGAGCGAGCCGCTCGAGGGCCTCCCGACAGGCGGGTGCGCGCCGCTCCGGCGGAAGCTCGTCGAAGTCGGCCCAGCGGTTGGGCCGCTCGCCATCGGGCGTGGGTGTCCCCGCGTCGGCTCGCGACACGGTCCGGGCCGCGCGCCGCAGCAGGCCACCGGCAAGTCGGGCGAGCTCGGGTGAATGGTGGTCGACCGGGTCGGGCGGGCGAAAGGGCGGCGCCGCATCGAGCGCGGCCGCCAGCGGCTCGAGGTCCGTGCCGGGAACGCCCGCCACCGGAAGACCGAGGCCGAGGCGCGCCACCGTGTGGCCCTCGCGGCCGAGACGGCCCGCGAGATGCGTCAGACAACGGGCTGCCGCGAGGTAGTGCGTGTTGGTCACCACCGGACGGCCGCGCAGATCGCGCGCACGAAAGCGATGGTGGGGGTAGCGGTGCGGTTCTCCACACAGATCCACGCCCACCAGGAACGACCGGGCCGCACCGAGCGAGTGCGCGAGCCACAGTGCCGTCTCCGACACCGTCATCAGTGGCACGTCGATGATCGGCAGGCCGGCCTGCCGCCAGGCGAGCTCGTGCAGGTGCGGCGTGCGCAGATGGAACAGACGGGTGCGTCCGGGCCACCGGTCGAGGAGGGCCGGCGGAACGGAGGTGTCCGCGAGCAGGGCACCAAAGTCTTCTTCGACGCCTTCGGCGAAGCGTTCGAACTCGAGCGGGTCCGGGGCCACCACGAAGTCGACGCGCACCCCCGCCCGCTGCAGCGGTCGCAGGGCCTGGAGCGCCGCGAAGACCACGCCCCCGCGGCGACGGGCCAGCACCGGGAGCGCCGCCTCGAGCGACGGGCCCGGGGCGGCGATCACCGCCGGCTGGTCTTCGCAGGGACGTCCGAGGCTCGTCACGGGCGCGCGGAACGGCAGGCGCGTCAGCGCGGCCAGCGTGCGCGGGCTCACGCGGGCGCGTTCGAAAGGCGTCGCGCGCGGAAGGCCGAGCAGCTCGCGGACGCGCTCGTGCAGCCAGCGGACCTCGAAGCGACACAGCTCGCCGTAGCCCGGATGCACCAGGATCCGGGGACGCCGGCCCTTCCGGATCCAGCGGCGCAGCTCGGGCTCGAGCTCGTCGAGCCCGGTGGCGACCCGCACGCGACGACGCCAGGGGCCGAGTGCCCGCGGGATCTCGCGGCTGATCTCGGGAAACGGGTCCCAGGCGAGCACGGGGCCCGGCCAGTCGCGCGCGAGCGCGTCGGGGAGATGGCCGACCCCGAGCCCGAGCAGGACGAGTCCATCCCCGGCGCCCGAGCGCTCCGACAGGCTGCGTTCGACGAGCGCGTCTGCCTCGCGTCGCGGGGCGTATCGGCTGTGCACGTAGCGGTCGCCGATGCACAGGGTCGGCTCGCCCGAACGCGCCTCCTCGAGCCGCCATTCGACCCCGGGCGTCGCGGCCCGCGAGCCGGACCGACGTCGACCGAGACCCCCGGTCTGGAGCTCGAAGCTCATGGGCTCCGTATCGGTGCAGCCCGCCCGCAGACTGAGCCCGAGACGGCCAGCCCGGTTCCGGTTTCGCGGCGACAGGGGGCCGCCGAGCCTCTTGGGCCGGGCGATTGGCACCACAGAATGGTGCCAGGATGGATCTTTTCGCGACGGATTGGATCCAATAGGATCGGGCCATGCTCGAGCTCGCCTTCGAAGCCGACCGCACGGCCCGGGTCCCGATCTACCGGCAGCTCGAGCTCTACCTGCGCGAGCTGGTCGAGACGGGCCGGCTCGCGGCCGGCGAGCGGCTGCC
>CAYYUT010000470.1:0-3291 GCA_964474935.1 uncultured Spirochaetales bacterium | reverse complement strand
GGGGGCCGCTCGAGGCGCACTATCACTTCTACGGCCTCAAGGACCCCGACCTCGACCAGGCGCTGAACCGTCGGATGGTCGCGGACGTCCTCGCCGAGCCAATGGGCTTCCTCGGGCGCGTCGGGCTCAACACGCTCGAGTACTGGGTGCCGATCGTCTGGCCCCTCGTCATGACCGAGGATGCCTCGGTCGCCCAGGTCCTCCGCCGCTGGCCCAACAAGCTCGCACGCTCGGCGCTCTGGCTGGTCTTCTGGGTGCTGGTCGTCCGCGCCGTCGTGCGATCCCGGGGGATCGAGCGGCAGCGGGCGCTGCTTCTCGTCGCCGCGATTCTCGCCTTCTCGGCGTCCTACGTCCCCGTTTTCGCCTCGCGGAGCGACTACAGCCTCGCGCTCGTGCCGGTCTTCTCGGTGCTGGTGGCGAGAGGGATCGAAGGACGGGGACTCGCGATGCGTCAGGGCAGATAGGCGGGATCCGTCGGGGCGGTCGGGCGCACGATCTCCGCCAGCACCGGCATGTCCACGAACATGCACCCGGTCAGGACGAGCGCGCACACCGTCACCATCACCATCAGGGTCGATTCCCGATAGAGGTGCTCGGGGTTCTGGACGGGGCTGTCGGGGCGCAGGCCGATCCGCAGGTACTCGGCCATCACCAGGGCCAGGAAGGGTGCGGCCAGGATCAGCGAGAGCTTGTAGCGGACCATGAAGGCTCCGAGCATCAGCATCGAGGCCGCCGCGTAGAACATGATCGAGACGAGCAGCTTCGCCTCGTCGTAGTACCGGAACGAGCGCCGGTACGAGCCCGCGACCACGGGATCGCCGATGGCGCGATACTCGGCGAAGCGCTTCATGGCCATGAAGTAGGCGCCGACCATCCAGTAGCTCAGCAGGAGCGAGGCTGGGGCGAACGACTCGGGACCGACGATGTACCAACCCGCCAGCATCCGCAGCGGATTGTTGATCGATTCGGACAACACGTCGACGTACGGAAGCTCCTTGGTGCGGAGCGGAGGGACGTTGTACGCGCATCCCATGAGGAAGAGGACGCACGCGACGATCGCGAAGGGCAGCGAGATGGCGAGGCCGAGGGCCCAGCCCGCGATGCCGAGAGCCAGCCATTGGAAGCGCGCGACGCCCACGTGGACGCGTCCCGACGGCACCGGGCGATGGCGCTTGGTCGGGTGGAGCGCGTCGTGCGGCGCGTCGAGGACCTCGTTGATGGTGTAGTTGGCCGAGGCCACGAGCCCGATCGACAGCAGCCCGAGGGCGAGATCGATCCACAGGTCCGGGCCCAGCCGGCCGGGCTCGAAGGCCAGCGCGGCGACGCAGCCCGGGAGCATGAACACGTTCTTGAACCAGTGGTCGATCCGACAGATCTCGAAGTGGCCCCGCAGGCGATCCTCGAGGGTCCCGAAGCTCACGAGGCGTCACGCAGACCCACGGTGCGGCGCCTCCCGCTTCGTCCGGTGCGACGCGCGACCACGGCGAACGAGTCACGCAGGTCGAGGGGAACGATCCAGTCGTAGATGCGGCGCAGGCCGGGCGTACGCCGCACGAGGCGGTTCAGCCACGCCACGGGTAGATACTGCTCGAGGCGCGTCGCGAGGTAGCCGATCGGAAAGAACCAGCGGGCACGCTGCAAGCGCTCGGCGCGCAGGCCCGCCCTCTCGAGCGCTCTCGCGAGAGTCCGGCGATCGAAGTAGCTCACGTGGGCGATCCGGTAATGCCACCAGCGTCGACCGAGCAGGCGAGCGGCCATGCTGCGGCCGTCGGGGGTCACGAGGACGAGTCGACCATCGGGCTGCATGGCGTCCGCGCAGCGCGCGAGGAGCGCGATCGGGGCGTCGACGTGCTCGAGCACGTCGACCAGGAACACCACGTCGAAGCGATGGCCCGCGAGCTCGGAGTGGGGCAGGACGCCTGTCCGCACGTCGTGCCCTTCGCTGCGGGCCTTCGCCGCCAGCGCCGCGCTCGGCTCGACGCCCGTCGCCTCGAGGCCCGCACTGCCCGCCGCGCTCACGAGCAGGCCCGCCGCGGCGCCCACGTCGAGGGCCGTGCGGGCCTGCGGATGGCTCTCGCGGGCGAGCCGGACCAACCAGGCCATCTGGGTCTCGCGTGCCGGAGAGCTCTCCTCGTAGCCCGGGTCGTCGAGCTGCGCGTAGAGCGATTCGAGGGCAGGAAGTGCCTCACCCATCGCGAAGCGGAAGCCACACGCGCCGCACTCCGCGAGCGGAAGGGTCAGGCCGTAGCGGGCGTCGGTGATGCGGAGATCGTCCGGTCGGATCTCGTCCGCGGCGAGACCCTCGCGCCACGGGGACGTGTTTCGGGAGCCGCAGATCCAGCAGGGACCCACCGGGTCGCGCCGCAGACCATCGGTGGTCCTGGTGCTCTCCCCTGTGGTCGCTGGATCAGCTCTCACTCGACGATGTCCCGGCAGCTGTGATGCTGGGAGCAACATTGTAGGCCTGAATCGAGCCAGTGCAATCCACCACGATCGAGGATTCGTCGACATCTGCGTGTCGAAACGAAACGACACGCCCGGGTGTACCGATCGGGGCTCGCCGCGTGCAACGGCCGGCGCATGTCTGGGCGGCCTGGCTGCGTTGCTAGGCGAAGCGCCGAAGCTCGCGGCGGGCGATCACCATCTTGTGGACCTCGTCGGGGCCGTCGGCGATGCGCATCGAGCGCCCGTCGCGCCACATGCGCGCCACCGGCGTGTCGTCGCTCATCCCGAGCGATCCGAGGCACTGGATCGCCCGATCGAGCACCTGCTGCATCATGTTGGGCACGACCACCTTGATCATCGAGATCTCCTGGCGCGCCACCTTCTTCCCGAATCGGTCCATCTTCCAGGCCGCGTAGAGGGTCAGCAAGCGGGCCTGGTCGATCTCCATCCGTGAGGTCGCGATCCATTCCTGGACGAACTGTTTCTCGGCGAGCAGGCTGCCGTGCGAGAAGCGCGTGTTTGCGTGGCGGCACATGATCTCGAAGGCCCGCTCGGCGGCGCCGATGCTGCGCATGCAGTGGTGGATGCGTCCGGGTCCGAGTCGGGCCTGTGCGATCATGAAGCCGGCGTGCTCGGGGCCGAGCAGGTTCTCGGCGGGTACCCGGCAATCCTCGTAGAAGATCTCGCAGTGGCCGCCGCCGCCCGCGTGGCCCATCACCGAGACGGCGCGCACCAGGTTGAAGCCCGGCGCGTCGGTCGGAACGATGATCATGCTCGCCCGCTCGTGAGGCGCGGCGTCCGGATTCGTCACGGCCATCACGATCGCGAAGCTCGCACCGTAGGCGC
>CAYYUT010000469.1:0-3299 GCA_964474935.1 uncultured Spirochaetales bacterium | reverse complement strand
GGCCCCTGTACGACGCACTACACGACATGATGGACTTCGAGAAGGCGGGGCGGATGCTCGAGCGGGGCACGATCGAGGTCGCCCCGCTCGCCTTCATGCGGGGCCGGACCCTGAACGACAGCTTCGTGATCCTCGACGAGGCCCAGAACACCACCCGGGAGCAGATGAAGATGTTCCTCACACGGCTCGGCTACAGCTCGAAGGCCGTGATCACCGGCGACGTCACCCAGATCGATCTGCCGCCCGAGAAGAAGAGCGGGCTGGTCGAGGCGGTGCGTGTGCTGCGCGAGGTGGAAGGGATCGCGACGATGGAGTTCGGCGAGGCCGACGTGGTCCGCCATCCGCTGGTGCAGTCGATCATCCGTGCCTACGAGCAGGACAGCCGCCTCGCTGGCGAGCGGACCGAGCCGGACGAGGACTCCCCCGACGCATGACCGTTCGGCTGACGGCGCCCCCGCGCCGCTCCGATGTGCCCCTCTTCGATCGCGTGCGTCTGCGCAGTCGCGCCCGCAAGGTGCTCGAGGCGCTCGATCATGGGCGCTCGGAAGTGTCGGTGGCGCTGGTCTGCGACGAGGACATCGCCGCCCTCAACGAGGCCTGGCGCGGCAAGCCGCGCCCGACCGACGTGCTCTCGTTCTCGCTCGTCGCAGGCGAACATCCGGAGCACCGCCACCGGTTGCTCGGTGACGTGGTGATCGGGCTCGAGACGGCGGCGCGCCAGGCGCGAGAGCGACGCCGGAGCCTCGACGACGAGCTGGCCCGCCTGCTGATCCATGGCGTGCTCCATCTGCTCGGTCACGACCACGAGCGACGCGCCGATGCGCGGCGCATGCAGGCCGAAGAGCGCCGCCTGTGGCGCGCGACCCGGGCTTGACCGTCGCCGGGCGCCGGGCCCGGCTCGGCGCCTTCGTGCTCGCCACCTTCCTGGCCTGGCCGCACCGCTTCGGTGAGATCGCGTTCGACCTCGGTCTGGTCGCGGGGTGGGCGGTGCCTCCGCTGCTCGTGGCGGGCGTGGCCGGCCTGTCACCACGGGCGGCCGCGGGCCGGGCGTTGCTCGCCAGCCTGCTCGCCCACGCCCTGGTCTTTCGTTGGTTCTTCCACGTGACGGTGATCTATGGCCACGCCCCCTGGTGGGCCGGCCTCGTCACGCCGTTCGTCCCAGGGCTCTTCGTCGCGGTCCACACGGCGCTCTTCGCCGCGGCCTGGGCCGCGCTGGCGCAACGCGGGCTCGCGAACCCCTTCGCAGCCGCCGCCGTCTGGGTGGTCGTCGATCATGTGCGTGCGCATTTCCTGACCGGCTTCCCGTGGGCCACACTCGGCTACGCCCAGCACGCCAACCCGGTGCTGCTTCCGCTGGCCTCGTTCACCGGTGTCTATGGCCTCTCGTTCGTGACGGCGCTCGGGGGCCTCGGCGTGCGCGCCTTGTTGGCGTCCGGGACGCGGCGCTGGGGGGCCGCAGCGCTCGGGGCGGTGGCGCTGGCGCACCTCGCGGGGGCGGGCTCGGCCCGGCTCGCGGCCCCGGGCGACGGGGCGACCCGGAACGTCGCCGTGCTCCAGGGCAACATCGAGCAGGGCGTGAAGTGGAGTCCCGAATGGGCCGAGCGCACCCTCCGGATCTACGAGCGCCTGACCCGCGAGGCGGCCCGTGCGGGCGCGGACCTCGTCGTCTGGCCGGAGACCGCGGTGCCGGGGGCCATCGAGCGGGGCGGACCCCTCGCCGAACGCCTGGGCGGGCTGGCCCGCGCGGCGGGCGCTCCGTTGGTGGTGGGAGCCGTCGGGATCGAGCGGGACGCGAGCGCACGCGGTTACCGGTTCTTCGACAGCGCCTACGTGTTCGAGCGCAAGGGCTTCGTGAGCGACCGCTACGACAAATCGCATCTCGTACCCTTCGGCGAGTACGTGCCGCTGCGCGGACTGCTCGGCCTCTTCCTCGAGGCCATCGCGCGCGGCATCGCGAACGACGACGTGAGCGCGGGCGCCGGACCGCGCGCTCTCGGTCTCGGCCCCCCCGGCCCGGCGGGATCGCTGGGTGTGCCGATCTGCTACGAGCTGATCTTTCCGCACATCGTGCGCCGTTTCGTCGACGACGGCGCCGAGCTGCTGCTCGGCATCACCAACGACGCGTGGTACGGTCGCACCGGGGCCCCCGACCAGTTCCTGGCGATGACTGCAGTGCGCTCGGCCGAGAGCCGCGTCTGGACGGCCCGGGCCGCCAATACCGGCGTCTCGGCGTTCATCGATCCGCGCGGGCGCGTCCACCAGGCGACCCCCCTCTTCGAGGAAGCCTGGCGAATGGCCGAGCTCGAGCTGCGCCCGGCCCCGCTCGGAGGCTCGTTCTACTCGCGGCACGGCGATGTGTTCGCCATGCTGTGCTGGCTCGCGTGCGCCATCCTGGTCTTCCAGGGGGCACGAGCGGGTTCGCGCGCGTCCCCGCCGGCCGTCGCAGCATCCGGGTCGCGGGAAACCCACGACCCCCGACAGGAGTGAGAGAAGCATGTCCGTGGTCGAGTCGATTCACGATCCCACCGAGCTGGCCGAGCGTCTCGATCGGCTGGGTACCCGCTTCCGCGAATTCCGGGGGCGTCTTTGACGTCGACGGTCTGCGCAAACGGGTTGCCGCGCTGGAGGAGGAGTCGGCCCGTCCCGATCTCTGGGAAGACCGCGAGCGTGCAGAGAGCCTGCTGCGCGAGAAGCGTGCGATCGACCGCGAGCTCGCCTTCTTCGAGGGACTGACCGAATCGATCGAAGAGATCGAGGTGCTGCTCCAGCTCGCGCGCGAGGAGGGCGATGCGAAGACCTTCGACGAGGTCGCGCTGCGTCTGGCGCGGGCCGAAGACGAGCTCGAGGATGCCGAGCTCCGGCGGCTGCTCGCGGGCGAGCACGACGCGGCGAACGCCATCGTCTCGATCAATGCCGGAGCGGGCGGGACGGACGCCTGCGACTGGTCGGAGATGCTGCTCCGGATGTACGGCCGCTGGGCAGAGCGTCGTGGCTTCAAGACCGAGATCCTCGACGTCCAGGAAGGCGACGAGGCCGGATTGCGTGGGGCGACGCTCACCGTCGCCGGCGACCATGCCTACGGCTACCTGCGTACGGAGCAGGGGGTCCACCGGCTGGTACGGATCTCGCCCTTCGACGCCCAGCACCGGCGTCACACCGCCTTCGCGAGCGTCTCGGTCTTCCCCGAGATCGACGACGCCGTCGAGGTCGAGATCGACGACGGCGATCTGCGCATCGATACCTATCGGGCGGGCGGAGCGGGAGGGCAGCACGTGAACAAGACGGATTCGGCCGTGCGC
>CAYYUT010000468.1:0-3302 GCA_964474935.1 uncultured Spirochaetales bacterium | reverse complement strand
GAACTCACCATGACGCACCACAACAACCACAGCGTCGATCAGCCGCGAGTGGGGCTTGCAGCACGGCGAGAACCTGCCGGCCGAGGAGTTCCGCCGGCTGATCCGCGAGATCGGCCGCACGCCGGTCGAGCGCTCAACCACCTACGGGGTGCTGCGCCGCTTCGACGATCCGGCCCTCGACCCGCCCTCGCTCGAGCCCGAGAGGGCAGGCGAGCTCTCGGGTCCGGCGCGTTGGCGCAAGAGCGGACGACAACACCGCAACCGCACCGCTGCGCTCGGGATCTAGCGTCCCCTTCCCGGAGCTCGGCGTCCGTCTGGACGGATCGCTCGCACGCCTGCGAGGGCACCGCGGGCGCGGCTGGCGGGCGCGGGCAGCGTGCGCGCGCGGCCGCCGAGCCCGCGCGGCTCTCGCTCAACGCCCGCGCGCGATCCCGTCCAGCCGACTCGTGCGCGCCTCGACCTGGTAGCGCAACGGCGCGCGCTCGAGGACCTGGCGTTCGATCCGCGCGATGGCGTTGCGCACCGACGGATGGTCGCGGCCGAGCGCGTTGCCGATCTCCTGGAGCGATGCGGTCGTGTACCGCCGACACAGGTACATCGCGAGCTGTCGGGGCAGGAGGACGTCGCGTCGGCGCGAGCGCGAGGCGAGAGCCGCCGGTGTGGTGCCGAAGAAGGCCGCGACCAGCTCCACCACCTGACGCGGCTCGAGCGGGCGGTCGTTGCGTGGCGGGCCGGCCACCTTCTGGAGCGCGCGCTCGGTGAGCTCGAGGTCGACCGGCCTTCCGAGCAGAGCGGCCGTGGCCACCACCTGGCCGAGCGCGCTCTCGAGGTCGCGGACGCTCCCCTCGATCGCCACGGCGAGTCGCTCGACACAGGCGTCGGGCAGGCGGACGCCCCCGGCGGCGGCCTTGCGGGCGAGGATCTCGCGTCGCATGCCGAGATCCGGCGCTTCGATCTCGGCCACGAGTCCGCTCGTCATCTGCGAACGCAGCCTCCGCTCGAGATTCGGGATGTCGAGAGGCAGTCGGTCGCCCGTCAACGCCACGCGGCCACCCCGCTCCAGCACGTGGACGAGGGTGTGGAAGAGCTCGAGCTGGGTCGACGACTTCGAGTCGAAGAACTCGACGTCCTCGATCACGAGCAGGTCGCACTGCTCGCGAAAGCGTCGCTTGAACTCGGGGAGGCGCCGGGTGCGCTGCGCGCGGGCGAACCCGGGGGTCACGCCCGCGGCCGTGGTGTAGCGGGGGCGGGGCTCGCCCGGGGGGGCCGCCTCGCCGACGCGCGCGCGGGCCAGATGGGTCTTGCCGAGGCCCGGGGTGCTGGTCAGGAAGAGCGGGTTCACGCCGGCCATGCGCGAGTGGGCCAGGGCCAACGAGGCCTCGCGCGCCAGGGCGTTCGGGGGCCCGACGATGAACGAGCCGAACGAGAAGGGAACGGTGCGCGAGGCGGCCGGGCTGCGCCCGCCGCTCGGCCGCGCCGGGGCCGCGGCCGCCGTCCGCACCGGGCTACGACGGGGCCTCCCGGCGGCTCGGGGCGTGGCGGATGCCACGCCGAGCACGATCTCGAGCGGCCGACCGGCCTCGGCCTCGACGCATTCCCGCACCCGCTCCAGATAGCGCTCCTCGAGCCGCCTCCGATGGAAGGGGCTCGGACACGCCAGGCGGATCGTATCGTCCTCGAGTTCGGCCTCGAGGGGGGCGATCCAGGCCTCGTATTCGTGGCGCGCAATGCTGTCGGCGAGGCGCGGCAAGACGCCGCCCCAGACCTGGGGGGGACAGGTCATCGTGGCTCGCTGGTTTCTGGTTTTACAGGGATTGGAGGCGTTCTACACGGATCCAGGCGGCCGGTGCCCTGGGATCGAGGCGCGTGGCCCGAGTCGCGCACGGGGTGTCTGGAAAGGAGTCCGAGTGAAACCCCGTTGCATCCAGCTCATCGTGCGGCGCACGCTCCTCTCTCGATTCGACACCGGTAGCAACCGATCTCGACGGGTTCTGGGCGGTTCTGGAGGTGTGAATCCCCGAAATCGGGCTGAGTAAACCATACTTCACACAGTCGTCGCAAAGTCGATCCCAAGCGATCATACGTCCGTCGCCGGGTCGCCGCGGTTCCACCGCGGAGGCCTTTCCAACGACGCAGAACCGACGTTTGGTTCGCTGATCGTCTTTTGGGATCGCACGCTTCGCGCGCGACGTTGAACCGCCGTCGCGCGACGCGCCGCGGTGTCGATGGCGAGAACCCGCGCCCGGCACGATCTCCGGATTTCTCGACCTATCGATGATTTTCGGGAAATTTCACCGAATTCGAGCTCAGTGGATCTGGTCGGGTCCGGCGCCACCGAGAGGCTTCCAGGAAGCCATGTGGAACTGGAGCACGGCAGCGAGGGCCTCGAGCCGAGCGAGGATCCCGTCCGCCTCGAGCAACCCCTGTTTCTCGGGAGCCGGCAGGGCGAGGATCTGGGAGAGGACGTTCACGAAGGTGGAGTCGTCGGCGATCCCGACGACCTCGGAGCGCAGACGCGCGGCGCCCTCCGGGGCCGCGACCCGGAGCAGCTCGTTGAACTGCTCGAGGATCTCGGTGCGCAGCGCCTGGATGCGTGGGCGTTCCTCCGGATAGGCCGGGTCGTCGAGCATTTCGACCTCGGCCAGCCGGTAGAGCCGCGCCCCGTCGCGCGGCACCTCGGTGTGCAATCGGAAGCGTTGGGTGCCGAGCAGGACCAGATTCCAGCGCCCGTCCTCCATCTCCTCCGATTCCACGATCCGACCGGCGCAGCCGACGTCGAAGAGAGGCGGGTCGCCGCGCATCTCGCCCACGTGGTCGGGCCGAACCGTCACCATGCCGATCTCTCCCTTCCCCGCGAGCGCCTCGGTCGTCATCTGCCGATAGCGGGGCTCGAAGATGTGGAGGGGAACGCGGATGCCCGGAAAGAGCACCACCGTCGAGAGCGGGAAGATCGGGAGGGTATGGATGGTCGGTGACACGCCTGGAATCTAACACGCAGCCACGGACGGACCGTTCCTCGGGCGGGGTGCTTGACGCCCGGCTCGGCAGTCGACAGGCTCCGGCAGGCGTCGCGTAGCGACGTCTCGGGGTGGGAGGAGAGCGGGGCATGGCCCGGAGATCGGATCGGGATCCGCCGCACCGTCCGGGCCAAGAGCCCGCCCAGAGCGGCCCGCCTGGCGAGCTCGGCCAACCCGGCCAACCCGGCCAACTCGGCCCGCTCGGCAGGTCTGGCGGCGAGGGTCGGTCGGGCCGGGGGGGGCGTCGCGCGCGGTCGGCCGGACGGCCGACCCAGCGGGTGCGCG
>CAYYUT010000467.1:0-3307 GCA_964474935.1 uncultured Spirochaetales bacterium | reverse complement strand
CGCTCCGCCTCGCGCGGGCCGTTGTAGCCCCAGGCCGCCAGGGCGCAGCGCACGCCGAGTTCCTGCACGGACTCCAGGTGGTTCACCTTGTCGTCCACGAAGGTGATGCGGGGCCAGGCCACCCCGGTGAGGCCGTGCAGGTGCCGCAGGTTGGCTTCCTCCACCGTCTGTCCCACGAGCGGTCCGCCCTCTTCGACGAACATCGAGGCGGTGTACTCGCGCCGTTCTTCGCCGAGACTCGGGTCCTCGAGCGTGGGCAGCAGTCGCGGCGCGACGAACAGGATGTAGACCAAGCCGGCCACGGCGATCGGGAGGCCCACCGGCGTCAGCTCGAAGAAGGTCATCTCGGGCATCCCCGCGTCTCGGATCAGGCCCGACACGAGGAGGGTGGTGCTGGTGCCGATCAGGGTCGTGATGCCCCCCAGGATCGAGGCGTAGGACAAGGGGATCAGGAAGCGACTCGGTGACATCCGGTGGCGCCGCGCCCAGCCGATCACCACCGGCGTCATCATCGCCACGATGGTGACGTTGTTCAGGAAGGCCGAGAGTCCGGCCAGGGCGGGGAACATGCGCACGAGCCCGCTCCGCTCGGTTCGCGCTCGTGCGAAGATGCGTCCGAAGGTCGCTTCGAGGGCCCCCGTCTCGCGCAGGGCCGCCGAGATCACGAAGACCGCGCCGACCGTGGCGACGGCCGGATTGGCGAACCCGGCGAAGGTCTCTTCGGGGGTGAGAACGCCGACCAGGGCGAGCAGGAAGAGGCCGGCCATCATCACGAGATCGGGTGCCGCGAGGCCCCGCACCATGCCGGCGAGCACGAGCCCGACGACTGCAATCGTGAACCAACCCTGCCAATCCACCGGCGCCGCACTCTAACGCTTTGGCGCGGCCCCGTCGCCGATTCCGGGCGGGCGGCAGCTCGGGTGGCGACGGCTGGCCCGTTCTCCGCAAGAATTGCGACATGGCGCATCCCGACCAGGCGCACTCCGACCCGGCGCACCGGCCGGGACATCCGCTCGCGCGGGCCTTCTCGGAGAAGAGCTTCTATCTGCTCGAGTTCCGGGGGCAGACCCTGGTCTTCGCCGTGCCGCCCGAGGCACTCGCGGAGGCGGGGCCGCTGCTCACCGTCCTGCGCGAGCTCGCGGCCAACGGGACGCGCTCGGTGATCGTTTCGAGTGCGGCGCCGGGGCTCGCGCGCGCGGCGCAGGGCCGGGTGGTCGACGGCGACGTCGACCTCCTCGAGACGCGGGTCTGGCGCGAGCTGCGCGAGGCTCCCCGGGTGGGCATCGAGCTCTCGGGTGCGTTCGCGCCGGCGGCCCGCGAGGTGACGCTCCGGCTCGGCGTCCCGAAGCTCGTATGGATCGATGCGGAGGGGGGTCTGGTCGAGCCCGACGGGCGCCGCGTGTCCTTCATGGATCTGCGCGAGCTGCAGCGCTGGGTGCACGAGAAGCGACCCCACATGAGCGCGCGGCGCCATGCGTTGCTCGCCGAGCTCGAACGGCTGGTCGCGGCGGGTGTGCCCGCCGTGAATCTCTGCTCGCTCGAACGACTCGACGAGGAGCTCTTCACCTACACGGGCTCGGGCACACTCTTCACCCGCGAGCGGTACGTCACGGTGCGCCGGCTCGCGATCGACGACTTCGACGCCGCCGACGACCTGATCGCCCGTGGGGTCGCCGAAGGCTATCTGGCGCCGCGATCGCGCGAGGAGGTCGACCGGATCCTGGCCGCCGGGTTCGGGGCCTTCGTCGAGAGCCGCCACCTGGCCGGAGTGGGTGCCCTCCAGGTGCGGGCCGGAGGTCGCCTCGGCGAGATCTGCTCGCTCTACACGCTGACCCGATTCCTCGGCGAGGGGATCGGGGGCCATCTCGTCCAGTTCGCCGTGGAGCGCGCACGTTCGCTCGGACTCGGAGCGGTGTTCGCGTGCACCACGTCGAAGCCGGTCGGGGCCTTCTTCCAAGGGCACGGGTTCCGCGAGGTGTCCCAGGCCGAGCTTCCGGACGAGAAGTGGCGGGACTACGATCCGGAGCGACGCAGCCGGCTCTACTGCTGGCTGCGCTCGCTCGACGACCACTCGGAGGGGTAGCCCTCGAACGAGGTCGGGAGGCGATGCAGGTCCTGCACGAGCTCGCGCTGGACCCCGTCCGCAGCGTCGCCCGGAACCATCAATCCGATGGCGTCACCGAGGCCCCCGAAACGCTCGCGGATCGCGGTGACGATGCCGTCGTAGGGCGCCACCGCCGCGAAGGTGTGGACCACGTCGTCCGGGATCCGCTTCGGCATCTCCTGCCAGCGCCCCTGCTTCGACATCTGGTGGAGCTCGGCGGCGAGGTCGTCCCAGCCGTGGAGCTTCAACACGTCGGAGTAGCTGCGGGTCGAGCCGTAGAAGGCCACCCGGTAGCGCACCCATTCCCGCATGCGCGCCACCGCTGCCTCGTCGGGGCCGGTCGCGGCGAAGCCGCCTCCCCAGATCTCGAAGTGGGCACGCGAACGTCCGGACGCCTCGAGTCCTTCCAGCACGCGGGGGAGCGCTACCTCCTCGAGGTAGCGACGGGTGCAGAATCCGTGCAGGCGCACCCCGTCGCACACCCGACCCGCGAGCTTGAGCATCGCCGGGCCGACCGCGCTGATCGCCACCGGGATCGGCGGGAGCCCCGACGGCGGGGGCGCGAACTCGGGGGTCATCAGGCTGAAGCGGTAGTGCTCGCCCTCGAAGGCGAGCGGCTCGCCGAACTCCCAGCAGCGCCAGATGGCGCGCAGGGCCTCGACGTATTCGCGCAGGCGCGGCACCGGTGGACTCCACGGCACGCTGAAGCGTCGCTCGTTGTGGCCCTTCACCTGGCTGCCGAGACCGAGCACGAAGCGGCCTCCGGAGTGCACCTGGAGATCCCAGGCCGTATTCGCCACCACCATCGGGCTGCGCGGAAAGGCGACCGCGATGGCCGTCGTGAGCTCGGCGCGCTCGGCGGCGACGGCCGCGAAGGCCAGGGGCACGAAGGGGTCGTGCTGGATCTCGGAGGTCATCAGGGTGTCGTAGCCGAGCGACTCGGCCGCCGCCGCGGCCGGGCCGGCCGCGCGCCAGTCGTCGAGCGGGAGCGAGGTGGTGATGCGCACGGGAGTCCTCCTCGCGGCCCATTCTAGGGGAGGAGGGAGCCTGGGAGAGCGGGAGCTGGGCCGAGGAGCGGGCTCCTCGAACGAGGGGGCGACCGGAGCGCCGGGGCGGTGGACGCGCATCGCTGCGCGACTTCACGCTCCGGGTTCGCGGCAGCCGCCGCGAAGTGGACTGTAAGCCGGGTTCTGTGCCGGCACG
>CAYYUT010000466.1:2076-3315 GCA_964474935.1 uncultured Spirochaetales bacterium | reverse complement strand
AAAGGTCTTGAGCACTGGGAATCCCCCAAATAGGAAAATCTTGAACAAACTGGCGGCCGCCTTCAAAATCAAAAGCAGCGTTGCAGACTTTGAGAAACTCCGGAACTTCCTCTGCGGACTCCAGACGAAGCACAGGGGCAGGCTCGTGGCGACCAACAGGCTTCGGACGACCTCGACCGCACGCGGCCGTGCGCCCGGCTGTGTCACGGCGCGAGGCCGCCCATGCGGAGGATGGTCTTCCACTGGGCCGTGGTGACCGGTTGCACCGAGAGGCGGCTGCCCCGGCGCAGCAGCTCCATGCCCGCGAGCGACTTGCGGCGGCGGAGCTCTTCGAGAGGGACCGTGCGCTCGAAGGCCCGCTCGTATCGGACGTCCACCGCGACCCAGCGAGGCTCGTCGGGCGTGGAGCGCTCGTCGTAGTAGCGCGAGTCCGGAGCGATCTGGTCCGGGTCGGGATAGGCGTTCCGCACGATCGTGGCCGTGCCCACCACCTTGGGCGGGTCGGCGTTCGAGTGGTAGAAGAGGATCCCGTCGCCCTCGTGCATCTCGTCGCGCATGAGGTTGCGGGCCTGGTAGTTCCGGACCCCTTCCCAGCAGGTCGTCCGTTTCGGGCTCCGGGCCAGGTCGTCGAACGAGAAGACGGAGGGTTCGCTCTTCAGCAGCCAGTAGCGGGGGCGGCGCGTGGAAGGACCGGACCGATCGGATCGACGTGCACTCACGCAGGCAGTCTAGCCCGCATCCAACCAATGGAGTCCGGCGGACTGCGTCGCCGGACGAGGTGGAGGCCGACGGACCCCGTCGCCGGATCTCGCCGG
Organism: uncultured Spirochaetales bacterium; assembly: GCA_964474935.1. Taxonomy (GTDB): domain Bacteria; phylum Myxococcota_A; class UBA9160; order UBA9160; family JAFDDA01; genus CAYYUT01. Next base: position 2,500 of record CAYYUT010000466.1, on the reverse strand, counting down.
ACGGGGCGGAGCTCGCTGGCTGTCCAGCGCACGCGGTGCCGAGCGGTGCCGCCCGAGCCCTTCCTCAGCCGATCGCGTTCCAGATGGCGGGGCCGAAGGTGCGGATCAGGATGTGGAGGGTGTAGATGGTCAGGAGCAGGCTGGCCTCGAGCCGGATCAGGCGACGCTCGTTGGTGACGGCGAGCATCCAGAGCAGGAGCGAGAGCCCGGCCAGGACCGCGAGGTCGGAGACCGCGCCTTCCGGGATCTCGACGGGGCGCGCGATCGCGGTGGCGCCCCCCACCAGCAACAGATTGAAGATGTTCGATCCGACCACGTTCCCGAGCGCGATCGAGGTGAAGCCGCGCGCGACGGCCATCACGCTCGCGGCGAGCTCGGGCAGGCTCGTCCCGATCGCGATCAGGGTGAGTCCGATCACCGCCTC
>CAYYUT010000466.1:0-2066 GCA_964474935.1 uncultured Spirochaetales bacterium | reverse complement strand
AGCCCCACGCCGCCGCGCACCGTCAGCTCTCCGCCGATCACGAGGAGTGCGAGGCCGGCCAGGGCGAAGGCCGGCGAACGGCGCGGCGAGTCTTCGGCGCCCGGTGCCGCGCGCGGCCCCTCTTCGGCGGCGACGTCGGTGGGGGGCGGAGCCGCCACCTCGGTACCGTCGCGGGGTCGGCGGCGCTCGCGTAGCAACGAAGTCAGCAGGTAGTAGAGGAATGCGACGAAGATCCCGAGCAGCACCATGCCGTCGGCGCGGCTCCACATGTCTTCGACGCCGCGGTTCAACAGCTCGTCGAGCGCGAGCACCACGGCGGCGAGCGTCGCGAGGAGCATCATCGGGATCTCGCGAAAGATGATCGAACTCTCGATCGGGATCGGGCGGACCAGCGCGGCCACGCCGAGGATGAGGCCGATGTTCGCGAGGTTCGATCCCACGATGTTCCCGAACGAGAGCTCGCTGCTCCCGCGCACGGCGGCGAGCAGATTCACCGCGAGCTCCGGGGCGCTCGTCGCGAAGGCCACCACCGTGAGCCCCACCACCAACGGGGAGACGCCGAAGCTCCGGGCCAGACCGGAGGCGCCGCGCACGAGGAGCTCGCCGCCCACGGCGAGCATCCCGAAACCCACGGCCAGAAGAGCCAGGTCAGCGAGCATTCAGTGCGGGTACGGCATCGACTCTCGCGACGCAAGCGAAGGCATGGAATCAGCCGTGGCGCGGGCCGAGCACGGCATCGAGCTGCTCGTTCGAGAAGCGCCCCTCGGGATCGAGGCGGCGACGGGCCGCCTGGAATGCGCTCCACTCCGGGTAGCGCGGGGCGAGCTCGGGCGATCGCTTCGAGTGCAGCTTGCCCCAGTGCGGTCGTCCCCCGTGGTCCCAGCAGATCGCCTCCATCTCGCGGAAGAAGGCCTCGTGCGGGCGTCCACGCAACACGTGAAAGGCGAGATAGGCCGTCGCACGCCCGGTGGCGTGCGAGAGCGGGATGTCGTCGGTCGCCACGAAGCGGAACTCGATCGGGAGCTGCAGGCGATGACCGCTTCGTGCGATGGCGTCGCGCGTCTCGCGGAAGGCCGAGAGCGCGGCCTCGCGCGGGAGGGCGTACTCCATTTCGAGGAAGCGCACCCAGCGCGGGCTCGCGAAGACCCGGAAGCTCTGGTCGACGTACTCCACCGTTCCGGGGTTCGGGAGGGCACGTACCAGCCGCGGGATCCAGGCGGGTCGCAGGCGTCCGATCTGGGCGATGGCCCCGAAGGCGACGTTGTCGACGAGGACGTCGTCACGAAGCTCGGGCCAACGCCCCCGCGGAGCCAACGGACGCTCGGTGCGATCGTGGCGCTTCGTGAGGGCCCAGCCCGTGTGGGGCACCCAGAAGAGCTCGAAGTGGTCGTGCCCGTCGACCTCGTCGTCGAGCCGCTCGAGCAGCGGATCGATGCGCTCGGCCGAGTGGTGCGCGGCCAGGCGAAACGCGTCGACACATTGGAGTGTCACCTGGGACACGACGCCGAGGGCGCCGATGCCGACGCGCGCCACACGCAGGAGCTCGGCGTCCTTGTCCGAAGAACACTCGACGATCTCGCCGCCGCCGTCGACGAGGCGCAGACCGACGGCCCCCGTGGCGAGGTTGCCGAGCCGCGCCCCCGTTCCGTGCGTGGCGGTGGCGATCGCGCCCGCGATCGTCTGGTAGGCGATGTCTCCGAGGTTGGGGAGTGCGAGGCCGAGCGCGTGGAGCATCGAGTTGAGCCGATGCAGCGGGATACCGGCCTCCACGGTGACCCGGCGTGCATCGAGATCGGCCGACACGAGCCGGTCGAGGTGGCGCAGGTCGACGAGGACTCCGTCGGTGGCCGCGACGGCGGCGTTTTCAGGATTTCGTCCTGTGGCAAACGCATTGGGCTGGGGATTATCGATAATATAGACTTTGGGCATGGGCAATCCTGCCCTCATGGCTAATCCTTGGACCATCCCCACCAAGTCCGGTGCGGTCTGTTTGGTGACTTCGCGTGCGCCATACATGCGCAACACGATCTTGTCCGCATTCCAGTAGGAAAACAGGTTCATGGCGG
>CAYYUT010000465.1:0-3316 GCA_964474935.1 uncultured Spirochaetales bacterium | reverse complement strand
CGCGTTCGTACGCGTCGCGCGCGCCGCCGCGGCCCGCTATGGCCCCGAATCAGGCCCGGCCCTGCGACGGGTGGGCGGTCACCACCTGACCGCCCTCGGGCAGGCCGGGCTCGGCGAGGCGGAACGGCACGCCACGCTCGCCGACACCGTCGACGCGCTCGACGGGACGCAGGACGCGGAGTTCGCGGCGGTCGTCGCCAGCCGTATCCGCGACGACTTCCGGGCCGGCCGGGTCGTCGACCTCGGGGGCTGGGTGCTCGCCCTCACCGAGGTCGAGCTCTGCGCCGTCGTCGCGCTCGCCGCCGGCCCTGTCGCGCGCTGAGATCGCCGGCGCGTCAACCCGCCTACGTGTATCGGGCGAGGAGCGCGTCGAGCCGGCCGTAGCGCGGGTCGTCGCGTCCGACGATGCGGACGAGCCAGTCGCGCGCGTAGGCGGCGTCGAGGACGTCCGCCTGCGCGAAGACCAGCTCTTCGAGATCGCGCCAGTCCTTGTCGCGGTCGAAGATGGCCTTGAAGAGGAGCAGATCCTCGGCCGAGAGCACGTGAATGGCGTCCCGTTCTCCGAACGGCATCTGCCGCCGTCGCTCGAGACAGCTCGCGTGGAGCGCGTCGTAGGCAAAGAAGAGATCCACCGGAGTCCGGCCCCAAGCGATTCGCACCTGCTCGTCGCGCTCGAGACGCGCCCGGTCCGCGGCGCCGGGCGGGGTCGCGCCGAGCACCTCGAGCAGCGCCAACACCTCGTCGGCCCGCTCCACCGAGACGAAGAGGTTCACATCGATGTCGACGGTGGCGCGAGGCGTGGCGTAGTAGGCGAGCGCCAGCGCGCCCCCGAAGGCGTGGGGGATTCCGCGCTGCCGCAGGCCCTCCTCGATGCGCAGCACCTTCTCGGAGAGCGTCGGGGTATCCAACCTCAGCTCGCCTTCGGAAGAGACGAGAAGCGTGGAAAGGGCTCGCGCTCGTGGCGGCGCAACGGCGGCCGACTCTCGGCGATCAGGCCGTAGAGATCGAGCAGCTCACGGAGCGTCTGGCCACGGGCTGCGGGCGAAGCCCCGACCCACTCGACGACATCCGCCAATGGATCGGGTACCGGTTGCTCCGGTCGACGGGCCAGGGCCGCACGCAACGCGGCGGTCGTCGCCGGATCGAGCGGCTCGTCGCGATGCAGCCGCGCCAGGAGCGCGCGAGCTTCGGGCTCGCGGCTCCGCTCCACCACGCGGAGCCCGAGCGCGCGGGCGCGCCGGACGAGCCGCGCGGGATCCAGGGGCCGACGCGCGCGCGCCTCCGCGCGACGCAGCACCTGGTCGGTGAGGGGTCCCGTGAATCCCGCCAGCGTGCGCGAGCGCGGGCCCTTCGCGGTGGCCTGGCTCTCCCGGATCTCCCAGCGATCGGCGCTCCGACGGACGAGGTAAGCCATGGTGTCGATTGTAACCAATATAGTGCCTCAAGACACTACACCTGAAACCACTGCTCCGAAAAGTCTCGGGATGACGGCCGTCTCGCCAGGGATTCGCCGGCTTTCTGCCACGTGGCTGCCTGACCGGGTACTTACGATCGAGCCTCGACCCGTCCACGACGACCGACCCCACCCGACACACCCGATTGGAGATCCCGAATGTCCGCACCTCGTCCGCGCCGCTTCCGGACCATCGCCTGCCTGACCCTCTCGCTCCTGCTCGCGACACCCGCCCTCGCCGTGGAGTTCCTGATCGACCAGGATGCCTCGGCCGTGATGGCGACGGGAAGCATCGGGGGCGAGCCCTTCACGGCCCAGGCGCCGGGCAGCCTGATGACCCCGTTGCAGGGCGAGATCGTGGCGGACGTCACCGCATCGACGATCGAGTTCGACGGGTCCACGCTCGTCTTCCTGGTCGATCAGCCGCTCTCCTCCACGTTCCGGCCCAACTTCACGACGGCCCAGCTCGCGGCCGAAGCCACGTCGTTCGGGCTCACCGTCTTTCTCGCGATCCGCGATCTCTTCACGTCGTGGGACAGCGCGCCGCTCGACACGTTCCCGAGCAGCCCAGGAGTCCGCGAGATCCAGGCCAACGGCGTCGAGGTGTTGGTCCAGGGCGGAAGCGCCGAGGTCGAGCCGCCCGGAGGCGTGCCGATCTTCGCGGACCTGACCTCGACGACGACCCCGCTGATGTTCACCTCGCCGGCCACCATCACCGAGACACCGAGCGGGCGGGTCCTGACCCTCCCCTTCGCCTTCGAGCTCCGCCCGGCCACCGGGATCATCCCGACGACGATCACGTTCCAGGGGGTGATCGTGGCCAACGAGATCGTCCAGGCCGCCACCTGCGACGTCGACGGCGACGCCCAGTTCGACCTGGCCGATGTCTTCGAGCTCGTGCGCAACCGGTTCATGCCGGCGACGCCGCCGCTCGACAGCCTCGATGCCGACGGCGACGGAATCCTCACGAACGCCGATCTCCGGGCCTGCATCCCGCTCTGCGCCGACGAGGATTGCACCCGCTTCGCCACGGCCATCTCGAGCTTCCTCGTTCGCGGCGTGCGTTAGGCGGCCTGGACGGGGCGAAGGGGGCGACTCGGGCGGCCGACCGGCCGGCGTGCGGACGTCGCGGCGACCCCATGCCGGGGTCGAGGGCCACGGGAATCGAGAAAGACGGAGGGAGACCGATGCGCACGCGAGACTGCAATCCCACCGGGACGGCGCGCCGCACGATCGGGTTCGTTCTTCTGATGGTGATTGGCCTGGCGGCGACGACTGCCCGAGCCAGCCTGCTCGGAGACGACGTCGTCGGGACTCTCACCGTGTTCGATCCGACCGTATCACTGGTGTTCGCGGGAACCGCCAGCGTGGACGAGGGGGTCGAGTTCTCGGGCACGTCGAGCGGCGTCGTGTACGAGGTGGACGTGGGGGCCGAAACGTTCACCGTCCTGTCGAGCCAGACGAGCGCGGCCGGAATCCTGACCCTCACCGATCTCGAGTGGACCGACGGGGACGGCCTCGTCACCGGGCTCGTCGTCGAGAGCGAGAACGGGATCAGCGTGAGCGGGTCGACGTTCGACAACGACGGGGGCGTCGGGACGGTCACGGTGAACTTCAGCGGGAGCACCCCCGGTCCGGGAGCGTTCACGGTGCGCATCGAGACGGAGCACGTCCCCGAGCCGACGATCGCCCTGCTTCTCGGCGCGGCGCTGGTCGCTGCTCGACGCACCCCATTGCGAAGCCGGAGATAGCGGCCACGGCGACCCCGGAGACTGCCCGCGGCAGGACGTGGGCACGCGGACGCCGCCACACGTCCGGCCGACGAATCCCCGGGTGCCAGGGGCAGCCCCGCTCCATTCCGGG
>CAYYUT010000464.1:0-3318 GCA_964474935.1 uncultured Spirochaetales bacterium | reverse complement strand
CGTACTTGGCCTCGGTGGTGTAGTCGGCGTGGGAGGGGCGGTAGAGGTCCTTCATGTGCTCGTAGGCGGCCGGTCGTGCGTCCTTGTTGCGGACCAGCAGCGCGATCGGGCTCCCGAGCGTGCGGCCTTCGAACACGCCGGACAGGATCTCGACCCGGTCTTCTTCCTGGCGCGGGGTCGTCAGTCGGCTCTGGCCGGGCCGACGTCGGTCGAGATCGCGCTGGATCTCTTCCGCCGTGATCGCGAGGCGAGGCGGGCAGCCGTCGACCACGACCCCGACCCCTCCGCCGTGCGATTCGCCGAAGCTCGATAGACGGAAGCTGTGTCCGAAGCTGCTGGCCACGAGGTCTCCCCCGGAAAACGGGTCGGCGGGAAGATAGGCCACGCGGCGCGCCGGACCATGCGCGGGCTAGCGAGCCCTCCGGAGCAGGACGTAGCTGGCGCCCGGCCCCCCGTCGCGGGGGAGGGCGGTCGTGAAGGCGAGCACGTGCCGGAACTCGGGCGCACGCTCGAGCCAACCGGGGAACGCCTCCTTCAGGACGGGTCCGTCCGGCGAGTTCCGGCCGCGCCCGTGAACCACCCGGAGGCATCGTTGCCCCTCTTGCACGGCGCTCGCGAGCGCCTGTCGGAGGGCACGCTCGGCGCTGGCGACGCCGTGGCCGTGGAGGTCGATCGACCGGTCGGGCGCCGGATCGCCCTGCGCGAGCCGTGCCACGAGAGCGCGCGACACGCCCGGCGCGCGTCCCCGGATTCGTTCGCCGTCGCGTTCGATCGCGAAGCCGGCCGGTACGTCGCCGTCGTCGCGAGGCCTCGGCCGGGCGGGACGCCCGGCCCCCGGCTCGGGGGGCGGTGCGAGCGGTTTGCCCGCGGCGATCGGACGCACGTCGCCGAGGGCACGACGGAACTCGGATTCGCCGGCTCCGTCGGGCCGGTCCGAGGCCGGACCGGGCTGCCCGGGCCGGCGACCGCCGTCTCCTCCACGTCGTCGCTCGCGGCTCACGGCGTCCGCGCCTCCGGGGCGAGGGCGAGATCGAGCACCTTGGCCGTCAGACGACTCGCAGGCAGATCTCGGAGCGCGGACGGTGTCATCCAGCGATGAGCGTCGAAGCCATCGAGTCGGACGCGCCCCCCGAGCACGTCGGCCCGGAAGAGGTCGAGCGTGAGCCGGCGATGGGTGAAGACGTGCTCCACGCGGCCGAGCGGGCGTGGCGATCCGATCTCGAGCCCGACCCGCGCCTGCAGCAGTCCGGCGAGCTCTCGTTTGGCCTCGGCGTCGGAGGCGACCTCGGCCGAAGGCAGCTCCCACAAGCCTCCGAGGAGTCCGTGGGGAGGGCGCCGGACCGCGAGCGCACGTCCGCGTCGCAGCACCAGGGCGGCCACGGCCCGCGCAGGCCGCGCGGCGCGTCGCTTCGGGAGCACTGGGAAGGATTCGGGATCGCCCCGCTCGGCCGCCTCGCAGTGCGCGCGAACCGGACACCGGTCGCAGGCGGGCGCGGTGGGCGTACAGAGGGTGGCGCCGAGCTCCATCAGCGCCTGGTTGAGCTCGCCCGGCTGGGGGCCGGCGACCACCCGACCGGCCTCGGCCCAGAGCCACCGGCTGCCCGGGCCGCTCTTCACGTCGAGATCGAGGGCGTGCAGCCGCGACAGGACCCGCGCCACGTTGCCGTCGACCACCGGCTCGCACCGATCGAAGGCGATCGAGGCGACGGCACCCGCCGTGTAGCGCCCCACGCCGGGAAGCTCCTGCAGGATGCTGGCCTCGTCGGGCATGCGGCCCTCGAACCGCGTACACACCATGTTCGCGGCCCGCCACAGGTTGCGGGCGCGCGAGTAGTAGCCGAGGCCGGCCCACTCCTGCATCACATCGTCGAGCTCGGCCTCCGCCAGTGCGCGTACGTTCGGGAAGCGCTCGAGAAAACGTTCGTAGTAGGGGATCACGGTGTCGACGCGCGTCTGCTGGAGCATCGTCTCCGAGAGCCAGATGCGGTAGGGGTCGCGAGTGCGGCGCCAGGGCAGATCGCGGCGCACGCGCCGGTACCACCCGAGCAGCTCGCGCCGCAGGCTCATGGGAGCGGCAGCGGCGAGAGCCGGCTCTCGACGTGCTCGCGTACCCACTTCGGGTCCCACCATTCGAGGGGGTCGACGTAGGTGCCCGACACCAGGATGGCGAAATGCAGGTGGTCGCCGCCGGCGAGCCCCGTGGCACCCGAGAGCCCGAGAGTCTCGCCGCGCGCCACCAGGTCGCCCTCCGCCACGTCGATGCGCGAGAGGTGTCCGTACAGGCTGGCGAGGCCCAGGCCGTGGTCGATGATCACGCAGGCCCCGTAGATCCCGAGATCGCCCGCGAACGCCACGCGGCCGGCGTTGGATGCCCCGATCGGGCTTCGGGAGAGCGCTGCCAGGTCGTAGCCGTAGTGGATCGCTTCGGACACGGCGCTGCCATCGACGAGATAGGTGCGGTCCTCGGCGAACCGGCTCGTCACCTTGGAGCCGCGGAGCTGGAGGAAGGCCCCTTCCCAGTGTCGGGTGTCGTCCGAACTCGCCGTGATCTCGCGAATGCGGGCTTCGTTGGCCGCACGTACGTCGGTGTTGATCTGCTGGAACGCCGTCACCGGGTCGTCCGCCGCGACTCCGAGGGATGCGGCGAGGTCGAGGACCCTGTTCTGGAAGAACCGGTCGGGCAGGCGCACGTCGATGGCGGCGAAGCGGCGCTCGCGGATGCGGACGTCCCACGAGCGTCGGGTCTGGTTGCCCGCGGCGTCCTCGGCGACGACCGTGATCCGCGGATCGCGGGCGCCGTTCCGGGGGATCGCGAACAGGGCCACGCGCTCGAGCGGGCTCTCCGCACCGGGCGCGGGGTGACCGGGGAAGAAGTCCTCACCGACCTCGACCCCATCGCGGACGACGGGCTCGCCGAGCGTGTAGTGCACCGCCGAGGAGCCGGCGCGCTGTACGTAGGTCAGTCCGTTCGTGATGGCGACACGCGGGGCCGAGAGGTCGACCGCGAGGCTCAGGCGCTGGCTCGTCTCGTTCCCTCGGAACCAGCCCGACCAGGACGCGTCGACCACGCGCACGCTCAGGAACACGTCGCCTTCGGTCAGACCGAGGGCGGCCGGGTCGAGCGGTACCTCGAACTCGCCTCCCGTCTCCTCGACCGGTCCGAACAGGCCGCGCGGACCCGCCTCCAGGCGCATGAGCTCGCGGTTTCCGCGGGCCGTCTCGAGCACGACTTCGAGGAGGCGCAGACCCGACCCGGGGTCGCGCGCCTCGACGCGAATGTTGCGCCCCTCGCGACCGAGGGCGGACGGTGCATCGACC
>CAYYUT010000463.1:0-3336 GCA_964474935.1 uncultured Spirochaetales bacterium | reverse complement strand
CACGTCGAAGGTGCCGCCGCCGAGGTCGTAGACGGCGAGCCGCTGGGTGAGGCCCCGCCCGAAGCCGTAGGCCAGGGCCGCCGCGGTGGGCTCGTTCAGCAGCCGCAGCACCTCGAGGCCGGCGATGCGGCCGGCGTCCTTGGTGGCCTGGCGCTGGTTGTCGTTGAAGTAGGCCGGCACGGTGATCACCGCCTGGCCGACCTCCTGACCGAGGTGTTTCTCGGCGATGGTCTTGAGCTCGCGCAGGATCATGGCCGAGATCTCGGGCAGCGAGTAGAGCTCGTCGCGGATCTCGATGCGGACGCTGTGCTCCGGCCCCTCCGCGATCGAGTAGGGGCAGATGGCGCGCGCCTTCTTGACCTCCTCGCTGAAGAAGTACCGACCGATCAGGCGCTTCGCCGAGTAGACGGTGTTCTTCGGATTGCGGATGATGTTGGCCTTGGCCTCGTTGCCGACCCGGATCGCGCCGCTGTCCTCGAAGGCCACGACGCTCGCGGTGATCGGTTCCCCGAACGCGTTCGTGAGCACTTCGACGCGCCCGCCGCGTGACACGGCGACGCTCGAGTTGCTGGTTCCGAGGTCGATTCCAATCGCGACGTCCGACATAGCCCGCCTCCCTGGGCCCCTATCGGCGAAAAGCCGTGCGATCCTGAACGGTTCCCCTGCGGCCCGCGTTGACCGTCGGAGTCGCTGCGTGCTAACCCCTGCGGCGACGGCGATGCGCGGCGCCGCCACGGCGAGAGCCGCTTCCCGGAGGACTCCGATCCGCCGGACAGCCAGTCAGCCGGGTCCCGGTCCACAGGAGAGCCAGCGATGTCGGGCCATTCCAAGTGGTCGACCATCAAACGGAAGAAGGGAGCGGCCGACGCCAAGCGCGGCAAGCTCTTCACGAAGCTCCTGCGCGAGATCGTCACCGCCGCCAGAATGGGGGGAGGAGACCCCAATGCGAACCCGCGCCTCCGGCTCGCCGTCGACAAGGCCCGCGGGGCGAACATGCCCAAGGACAACATCGAGAAGGCCATCTCGAAGGGCACCGGGGCCGATTCGGACGGCGCCAGCTACGAGGAGGTGGTGTACGAGGGATACGGCCCCGGGGGTGTGGCCGTGCTCCTCGACGTCCTGACCGACACCCGCAACCGGACGGTCGGAGACGTCCGACATCTCTTCAACAAGCACGGGGGCAACCTCGGCTCGTCGGGCTGCGTCGCCTACCTCTTCGAGAAGAAGGGGGCGATCAGCTTCGAGCGGGCCGCCGTCGACCCCGACCGGGTGCTCGAACTGGCGCTCGAGGCCGGTGCCGAGGACGTGGAGGAGACCGGCGACATGGTCGAGATCACCACGGGGCCGGCCGAGTTCGACGCCGTCCGGGAAGCGCTCGTCGCGGCGGGCCTCGAGCCCAGCGAAGCCGGGATCTCCATGCAGCCCCAGACGACGGTGAAGCTCGAAGGCGACGACGCCCAGACCATGCTCCGCCTCGCCGACGCGCTCGACGACCTCGACGACGTTCAGAACGTGTACGCGAACTTCGACATCTCGGACGAGGAAATGGCACAGTTCGACTGAGCGTCGCGGCGGCTCCCCCACCTGCGCGGCGTCGACCGATCGAGAGTCTCGAATCGCGCCCGGCCGGCGCGGCGCGCTTCTCCGTTCCCCCGGAACCGGAGCGCCCGTCGCCCGTCGCGATCGTATAGGAGCCGCATGCGCATCCTCGGAATCGATCCCGGCTCGCGTGCGACGGGCTACGGCATCGTCGAGCGGAACGGCCACCAGATCTCCCACGTCGTGCACGGCACGCTGCGTCCGCCTCGAGGCGGCGAGGCGGCCGGACGTCTCGCCGCGCTCCTCGCGGAGCTGGGCGAGGTCGTCCGCACCCACGCCCCCGACGTCGCGGTGGTGGAGCGCGTCTTCTTGGCCAGCAACCCGAGCAGCGCCCTCGTCCTCGGCCAGGCGCGCGGCGTGGCGCTGGCTGCGGCCGCGACCGGAGGTCTCCCGGTGCGGGAATACACCGCGTCGCAGATCAAGCGCGCGGTCACCGGCCACGGAGGGGCGGCCAAGACCCAGGTCCAGTGGATGGTCCAGGAGCTGCTCGGACTGACCGCCCGGCCCGCCGCCGCCGCCGCCGCCGCCCTGGCGGCGGCTCTCTGCCATGGCCATACGGGCCGGCTGGCCGACCTGGTCGCCGACGGCGCGCGGGGCGCCCCGAGAGGGCGCGGGCAACGCCCGCGGAGCGGCGGACGGGTCGTGGTGAGGCGGGCGCGGTGATCGCCCATCTCGAGGGGCGGCTACGCGAGAAGGACCCCACGCGGGCGGTGCTCGACGTGGGCGGGGTGGGATACGAGGTCTTCATCCCGGTCACCACCTTCTACGAGCTGCCGGATCCGGGCAAGACCGTGGCGCTCCGCATCCATACGCACGCGCGCGAGGGCGCGATCCAGCTCTTCGGATTCCGGGCGGCGAAGGAGCGGGCGCTCTTCGAGCGACTGCTCCGGACGAACGGGGTAGGACCGAAGCTCGCGCTCGCGATCCTCTCGGGGATCGAGGTCGAGCCGCTCGTCGACGCCGTCCGACGCGGCGACGTGGCGTCGCTGCGCAAGGTGCCCGGCCTCGGGACGAAGAAGGCCGAGCGCCTGCTCGTCGAGCTGCGCGATCGCATCGACGGGATCGTCGAACCGTCCGGCGAGGCGGCGACTCCCGGCACCGGCCCGGGCGCGGCGGGGCCGGAGGCCGGCGAGGCCTCCCAGGCATCGCTCAGCGAGCAGACCGTGTCGGCGCTCCAGAATCTCGGCTATCCGCGGCACCAGGCCGAGAAGGTGGTGGCGACCGCGCTCCAGGAATTCGAGCCCGAGGATCCGCCGATCGAGACCCTGATCCGTTCGGCCCTGCGGAGACTCTCGCGATGACCGACGATCGACCCCTCGGAGACCTCCGGGGCGAGGCACTCCCCGGCGAACGGGGCCTCGAGGAGGCGCTCCGGCCGCGCTCGCTCGACGAGTTCGTGGGTCAGTCGCGGGTGCGCGAGAACCTGGCGGTCTTCGTCGCGGCCGCGCGCGAACGCGCCGAGGCCCTCGATCATCTGCTCTTCCACGGCCCCCCGGGCCTCGGCAAGACGGCCCTCGCCCACATCGTGGCCCGCGAGATGGGGTCCCAGCTCCGGGTGACCAGCGGGCCGGTTCTCGAACGCCCCGGCGACGTGGCCGCGATGCTCTCGAACCTCGAGCCGGGCGACGTGCTGTTCATCGACGAGATCCACCGTCTGCATCCCTCGGTCGAGGAGATCCTGTACCCGGCGATGGAGGACTTCCAGCTCGACCTGATGATCGGCCAGGGCCCTGGGGC
>CAYYUT010000462.1:0-3344 GCA_964474935.1 uncultured Spirochaetales bacterium | reverse complement strand
ACGATCCCGAGCTGGGTACCGAGCGCATGGGCCTCGCGAATCTCGCTCGCGATCGTCTGGATCACCGCCGGGTGGATCCCGAACCCCTTGTCCCCGGCGAGACCCTCGCCCGAGAGTTTCAGGACGACGCGGCCGTAGGCGGGCTTCACCCCGTCCCCTCTTCTCCGAGACGGAAGCGCACGAAGCCGGTCACGGCGACCTCGCCACCCAGCTTGCCGGCAGCGTCCTTGAGCAGCTCGTTGATGCTGCGGTCGGGATCCTTCACGAAGGCCTGCTCGACCAGACAGATGTCCGAGTAGAACTTGCCCACCTTCCCTTCGACGATCCGGTCGATCACCTTCTCGGGCTTGCCCTCCTGCTCGGCCTGGCGCCGGAAGATCTCGCGCTCCTTCTCGACGATCTCGCCCGGCACCCCGTCGCGGTCGACGGCGACCGGGGCCGGGTCGGCGGCCGCGACGTGCATCGACAGATCCTTGGCGAGGCCCTCGACCGCATCGCCCGTGGCGTCGCTGCGCACACCGACGAGCACCCCGAGGCGCCCCCCCGCGTGGACGTAGCCGCCCACCACGCCGGCACCGCCCACGTCGAGCCGCGCGGCCCGCTTCACCTGCACGTTCTCGCCCACCTTGGCCACCGTCTCCGACACCACGTCCTCGACCTTCCGGCCGTCGAGCTCGGAGGCGAGCAGACTCTCGGCGTCCGTGAGCGATCCGCCCGCCAGCATGGCGGCGGCGAGCCGGTCGGCCAGGGCCTGGAAGGCCTCGGTCTTGGCCACGAAGTCGGTCTCGCAGCCGAGCTCGACGATCGCGCCCTGGCTGCCCTCGCGCGCGAGGGCGATGGTGCCCTCGGTGGTCGCCCGCCCTTGTCGCTTGCTGGCCTTGGCGAGGCCCCGCTCGCGCAGCAGCTCGACGGCCTTCTCGACATCGCCGTCGGCGTCCGTCAGGGCGCGCTTGCAATCCATCATTCCGGCTCCGGTCTGCTCCCGGAGCCCCTTCACCGCCGCTGCCGAAATGGCTGCCACCGAACTCTCCTTTCCGCTTTCTACTCCGAGCCCTGGGGCTTCTCGGTTTCCGTGGTCTCGGGGGCCGGGGCCTCCGGAGCGGCCGCGGGCTCGGGCGCGGCGGCCTCGGGTGCTGCCCCGGCCTCGGTGGCTTCGACGTTCTCGGCCGGAGCCGGCTCCGCCTCGGGGGCCGCCGCGGGGTGGGCGGCGCGCGCCCGGGCCCGGGGGGGCGCATGGGTCGGCGGGGGCTTTGCCTCGGGCCGACGGCCGCCGCCCGCTCCGCGTCCGCCGCGGTCGTCGCCGCGACCGCGGCGCGGGGGCTGCTTGATCTCCACCACCTTGCGGCCGCTCGAGGGCGCGCCCGCCTGGGCTCTCTCGCCCGGAGCGCGCTCCTCCGCCTGGCTCTGGAGCCGCTCCTGATGGAGCGCCGCCCCGTCGGCGCAGGCGTCGGCCACCCGCACGCAGTAGAGCATGATGGCGCGGATGGCGTCGTCGTTGGCCGGAATCACGTAGTCGATCCCATCCGGGTTGCAGTTGCTGTCGACGATCGCCACCACCGGGATGCCGAGCCGCTTCGCCTCGGTCACGGCGATGTGCTCGCGCTTCACGTCGACGACGAACATCGCGTCCGGCAGCCGGTTCATCTCCTTGATGCCCTCGAGCGACTTCCCGTACTTCTCGATCTCGCGCGAGAAGCGCGCGCGCTCGCGCTTGGTGAACTCGCCCTGGCGATCCTCGTCGTCCACGATCGAGAGCAGCTCCTTGAAGCGCTCGATCGACTTCTTGACCGTCCGGAAATTCGTGAGCATCCCACCGAGCCAGCGGCGGTTCACGTAGAACTGATCGCTGCGGACCGATTCGAGCTGGATCGGCACCTGGGCCTGGGGCTTGGTGCCGACGAAGAGGACCTTGCCTCCCTGGGCCGTCAGCTCGCGCAGGAACTCGAGCGCGCGCTCGTAGCGATCGAGCGTCTGGTCGAGATCGATGATGTGGATCCCGTTGCGCTCGCCGAAGATGAAGCCCTTCATGCGGGGATCCCAACGGCGGGTCTGGTGACCGAAGTGTGCGCCCACCTCGAGGAGCGCGCGCACGCTCAGCGGCTCGTTGGGCTTGGGCTCGGGGACGAGGGGCTCGGACGGGGCGGCGATACCGCCGCCCTCGGGCGCGGTCGCACCCGGGGTGGCTTCCGACATGGGTTCTCCTTCGCGGTTGACCGTCCGTCCCGTCCGGGCCCCAGGAGCCTCGTCGTCGCCGCTGGCTCCCCCAACGAAGCCTCTTTCGAGCACTCCGAACCGCACCATGGCCGGTGCGCTGGAGCCGGGCCGGTGTGCCCGGACGGCGTCGGGACGGGCGGCCTCGGCCGTCGCCCCGCGAGTGAACTCCGTCGGCCGAACCCCCTGTGCCCGCGATCCCGCCGTGATGCCCGGTAACGTGCCCGACCTCGGACGCGCCCCGGCGGCCTGTAGGAGCCCCACTGAAGGGACGCTCGACGCGCCGGAAGGCCTCACGGCTGGATCCCGAGCCACCGCAGGGGCGGTCCGGGACGTGTGAGTTTCAGGGGAGTTAGCAGACGCCGGGCAGCCCGGCACCCCGCGCGAGGGGCCCGTGCGGCCCGGGAGCGCGGGGATCGGCTCAGGTCGTGTATTCGGCGTTGATCTTCACGTAATCGTACGAGAGATCGCAGGTCCAGAAATGGGCGCTCGCCCGGCCGACCCCGAGATCGACCCGGAGCTCGAGCTCGCCGCCGCGCGAGCCCACGATCGCCTCGCCGGCGCGCTCCCGCGCCTGCCCCCGGACGGGACTCCCGTTCCGGAAGACGGCCACCCCGCCCAGCCGCACCTCGCTGCGCTCGAGGGCGACCCGGACGCCACCGGCGCCGACCGCCTGGAGGATGCGGCCCCAGTTCGGGTCGCCCCCGAAGACGGCGGTCTTGACGAGCACCGAGTCGGCCACCCGGCGAGCGGCCCGCTCCGCGTCGGCGCGGCTGCGGGCGCCCTCGACCCGCACCGTCACCAGCCGGGTGGCGCCCTCGCCGTCGCGCGCGAGATCGCGGGCCAGCTCGACGCACACCTCCTCGAGGACGCGCGCGAAACGGGGCGCCCCCTCGCTCCGGCCGCTCCGCAGGGGCGTGTTGCCCGCCACTCCGTTGGCGAGCACGATCGCCGTGTCGCTCGTCGAAGTCTCGGCGTCCACCGTCACGCGGTTCAGGCTGGCATCGACCGCCTCGCGCCAGAGGCGTCTCAGATAGCGGGACGATACGGCCGCATCGGTGAGCACGAACGCGAGCATCGTGGCCATGCGCGGCGCGATCATGCCCGAGCCCTTGGCGATCCCCGCCACGTGG
>CAYYUT010000461.1:0-3374 GCA_964474935.1 uncultured Spirochaetales bacterium | reverse complement strand
AGGCCGGATTCATCTCGGGCCAGAACCTCCAGCTCGACGGCGGAAGCTACGCCGGACTGATCTGACGTCCTGTCCTCGGGAGGCCGCGCCGCGGACCAGGACGATCGAGGAGACTCGCATGAGACGCATCGAGGTGCCCGTTCTGGTGGTGGGCGCGGGGCCCGTCGGGATGATGGCGGGGATCCTGCTGGGCCGTGAGGCTCGCCGGGCGCTGGTCGTCGAGCGACGCGCCGGACCCCAGGCAGCTCCCGCCGCACACGTCGTCAACGCGCGCACCTTCGAGATCTGCCGTCAGGCCGGCGTCGACATGGACGCCATCGCGCGCGCGTCGAAGGATCCGGCGGACGCGGGCCACGTCGTCTTCGTCACCCGTCTCGCCGGCGAGGAGGTGGGCCGACTCCCCTTCGAGCAGCAGGGCGCAGACTGCCTCGAGCACACCCCGACGCCGCTCCGGAACCTCTCGCAGCACCGCTTCGAACGGATCCTCGCCGACAGCCTGGCCGGGATGCCGACCGTCGATCTCCGCTACGGACAGCAGTGGGAGAGCGCCGAGCAGAACGCCGACGGAGTGACCTCGCTGGTGCGCGATCTCGAGCGCGACGAGCTCACCGAGGTGCACAGCCGCTATCTGATCGCCGCCGACGGCGCCGGGAGCCGAGTCCGCAGGTCGCTCGGCATCGGGATGCAGGGCCCACCTCACATCCAGAGCTTCCTCATGATCCACGTCGAGGCCGATCTGAGGCGTTTCGTGGCCGACCGCCCGGGCGTCCTGCACTGGATCCTCGACCCCGAGGCGGGCGGCGCCCTCGTGGCCCACAACATCGATCGCGAGTGGGTCTACATGCACGGCATCGACGCCGACCGCGAGTCGCTCGACAACTACGACGAGGCGCGTTGCCGCGCGCTCGTGTGGCGGGCGATCGGCGAGGACGCCCCGCTCCGCATCCTCCATCGAAGCACCTGGAACATGAGTGCCCAGGTCGCCGACCGCATGCGCGACGAGCGCATCTTCCTGGCGGGGGACGCCGCCCACCGCTTCCCGCCCACCGGCGGGCTCGGCCTCAATACCGGCATCGCCGACGTGCACGGACTCGTGTGGCGGCTCGCGGCGGTCGACGCTGGCTGGGCCTCGCAGTCGCTCCTCGACCACTACGAGACCGAGCGCCTACCGGTCGCGCGCAACAACGCCGAGCAGAGCCTTCGCAACGCGATGAAGATGCTCCAGATCCCGCTCGCCCTCGGAGTGACCGAGGAGCCCACCACGGCCCGGATGCAGGCGACGCTGCGCGATCCGGAAGCGAGACGGCGTGTCGAGGCCACCATCGCCGACCAGGCCGAGCACTTCGACATGCTCGGTCTCCAGCTCGGCTACGTGTACGAGGAGGGCACGCTCGTCGGGGACGGGACGCCGGCGACTGCGTCCGCCAATCCGGTGCGCGAGTACCGTCCGTCGGCCCGGCCGGGAGCGCGGCTTCCCCACGCCTGGATCGAGCGCAACGGCATCCGCGGCTCGACCCTCGATCTCGTCGACCCACACGGCCTCACCCTGCTCAGCCAGGGCGCCCACGACCTCTGGGCCAAGGCGATCGAGACGGTCGCTGGCGTGCCGATCCATCACATTCGCGCGAACGAGGATTTCGAGGACCCCGACGATCGCTGGGGGTCGCGATGCGAGCTCGGCCCGACGGGCGCGCTGCTCGTCCGTCCCGACCACCACGTGGCCTGCCGGGAGGCGTCGCTGCCGGCCGATCCCCGAGACGCCCTCGCCCGCGCGATCGCAGCGCTCGGTCTCGGCTCGGCGCAGGGGCTCTCGGGCAGGAGCGCCACCGCCCGTTCGATGCACCACAAGGCCGCGAGCGAGCCGATCGCGTAGGCCGGCAGCGGCTCCCACCGGCGCGGCCATGCCCGGTCGAACGCGCGCGTCGCTCTAGGCGAGATCGGTCACCTGCGCGAGGCCCTCGCGCAGGCAATCGCGGAAGACCTCCGGGTCGGGTACGGGCTCGCGGTCGGTGGTGATCCCGATGCCGCACCGACCGCGGTAGCTGAAGAGCGTCATGTTGGCGGCCGACCCCGAGAGCGGTCCGAACCCGACGATCCGCTCGATGAGGCCGCCACTCGCGTAGACGTCCATGGACGGCCCCGGGACGTTGCTCGTCACGAAGTCCACCCCTTTGAGCATTCCCCCGAGTATCTGGGTGGCGACGGGCGCGGGAAACCGGTTCAGCAAGGTCGACACCTCGTCGAGCAGGGGCAGCGCCGGCTCCGCGCGTTCGCGACGCACCAGCTCGCCGATCTGCTGCATCCGTTCGACCGGATCGGGGACGTTCGCGGGCACCTCGAGACGGGCGGGAACGAACTGGTTGCCGGCACGATTGGCCTTCTCGCCCGCTCTCACGTTGATCGGCATCGTCATGCGGAGCGCCTCCACCTCGACCCCATGACGCTCGTGATAGCGGCGCAGGCCTTCGACGATGCCCGCGACGAAGGCGTCGTTGACGGTGCCGTCCGCCTTGCGCGACGCCGCCTTCAGAGCCTGGAGCGGGACCGAGAGCGTCTCGAGGTGGAGCCGCATCGAGCGGCCTCGCATGAGCGGCGAGAGCGGCTCCGAGACGGGCTGGAGCAGGCGCGCCACGCTCGCCAGCGCCTCGGCCAGCTCGCGGCCCGTCCCGAGCGGGCGTCGCACCGCGTCTCCGAGCCCGGAGCGGATCGCGCTCAGCACGCCCATCGCGCGCCCCACCTGCCGTCGCTGCTCGTAGCCGAGCGCATCGAGGAAGCGGGTGCCGACGCCACGGTAGACGGGCTCGGGCAGCGGAGGGAGCGGCCGCGGCTGGCGCTTCGGGTCGGGCGTCCGCCAGGTCTCCATCAGCCGACCCATCATCTGGACCATGCCCACGCCGTCCGAGATGGCGTGATGGAGCTTCAGGAGCAGACCCGCGCGTCCCTCGGCAAGCCCGTCCACGACGTAGAGCTCCCACAGGGGTCGGTCCCGGTCGAAGCTCTGCATCGCCACGGGCTGGGCCAGGTCGAGCAGATCGCGATGGCTCCCTTCGCCCGGGCAACGAACGAAGCGAAGGTGGAACTCGAGATCGAAGTCGGGATCGACCTCCCAGCGCGGCGGCGCGATCGAGAACGGATCGGGAGCCACGCGCTGGCGGAGGCGGGGGATGTGGTGGAGCGCGCGCTCTGCCCGCTGGCGGAGCCGTTCGCGGTCGGGCGGCTGGTCGAGCTCCCAGAGCGCCATGATGGTCGAGCGCAGGATCGGATCGCGCTCGATCGTCCACATCACGGCATCGCCGTCGCTCAGGTAGTCGTCGTAGACGACGTCCCCCGTGCTCTCGTCCACAGGCCCTGCCCCTCTCCCGTCTCGCGGGCTC
>CAYYUT010000460.1:0-3377 GCA_964474935.1 uncultured Spirochaetales bacterium | reverse complement strand
TCGGGCGCCTCGCGACCATTCGGGCCGCTCGGGAAGCCTGCCGGTGCGGGCGCGGGCGGAAGCGCGATCTCGAACCGGGCGTGGGGCATGGCGAGGCGTTCGAGCTCGGAGGCGAGGGCCTGCTCGAGCTTCCGGACGCCCCGCTTCCGGCCCTGGCCGAGCTTCGCGGCGGCGGATTCGAGTGCGTCGGCGGCCCCGGCGCGGGCCGACTCGCGCTCGGCGAGGCGGCTCTCGGCGCCACGGATCGCCTCGAGCTCGGCGGCCGCGCGGTCGCGGAAGGCGAGGATCTCGGCCTCGTCGGCCCCGTACTTCCGACGCAGCCGCTCGAGCGCTTCGAGCCGGTCGTCGAGGGCCTCGAGACGGGCCGGATCGGCCTCGAAGGCGCCACCCGCCTGCTCGAGCTCGGCGCCGACGTCGCCCACCTCGACATGCAGCGCCTCGAGTCGGGCGGCCAGCGGCTCGAGCGACGGATCGAGCGCGGCCGCCTCGCGCAGACGCCGCGCCGCCGACGACACGAGATCGCCGGCCGCGGCGCCGTCGTCGCTCACCGGGTCGCCGTTCAATGCCGCCGCCGCGGCCCGCACCTCTTGCTCCAGGCGCTCGGCATGGACCAGCCGCGAGCGCTCGGCGCCGAGCTCCCCCAGCTCGCCCGGGACGAGCTTCGCCTCCTCGATCTCGGCCACCTGGAAGGCCAGATAGTCCTCCTGGCGGGCGCGATCCTCGGCCGCCTCGCGCAGCGCCGCCACCTCGTCGTCGAGCGCGCGCAGGGCGGCATAGGTCTCGGCGACCGCGCGGCGCGCCGGGCCGAGGCCCCCGAAGGCATCGAGCCGTTCGGCGTGCTGCTCCGGCCGCAGCAACGCCTGCGACTCGTGCTGGCTCGAGATCTCGAGACGCCCCCCGAAGAGCTCGGCCAGGGTGGCGAGCGGCACCAGGGCCCCCCCGACCCGCACGCGATGACGCCCCGACCGGCTCAGATGGCGCCGCACCACCAGCGCGCCCTCCTCGGCCCCCAGCGCATGCTCATCGAGGGCCGCTTCGAGTGCCGGGAGCCCGGAGGTCCGGAAGACCGCTTCGACGACCGCATCGTCCGCGCCTTCCCGGATGGTGTCCGACTGCGCCCGCGCGCCCGCGAGCAGACCGAGGGCCGCGAGTACGAGGCTCTTCCCGGCGCCGGTCTCGCCGGTCAGGACGTTCAGGCCGGGCCCCAGCTCGAGCTCGGCCGACTCGACCACCGCCAGCCGCTCGATGCGAAGCGCCTCGATCAACGGGCGCCCCAATGGAGCTTGGTGCGGAGGATCTCGTAGCGGCTGCGGAAGGGACTCACGACCAGCCTCACCGCGTGCTCCGAACGCGACACCTTCACGCGATCGCCCTCTTCGAGCGCCACCCCTTCCTGGCCGTCGGCCGTGAGCTGTACGGAGCCACCGCGCGGATGCACCTCGATCTCGATCCGACTCGACTCGGGCAGCACCAGCGGACGCTGGGTCAGGGTGTGGGGACAGATCGGGGTCATCACGATCGCTGCGAGCGAGGGGTCGAGGATGGGCCCCCCGGCCGAGAGCGAGTAGGCGGTCGAGCCCGTGGGCGTCGCGAGGATCAGACCGTCGGCGTGATAGGTGGTGACGGCGATGCCATCGGCGAACACCTCGAGGTCGATCATCCGTGCGAACGAGAGCGAGTTGAGGACGGCGTCGTTGAAGGCGAGGAAGCTCCCGAGCGGACGACCGTCGCGCTCCGCCGACACGTCGAGCCGCATCCGCTCCTCGACGCGTGCATTCCCGGCCAGGACACGGTCGAGCGCGGCGAAGAGCTCGTCGAGCGCGATCTCGGTGAGGAAGCCCAGACGGCCGAGGTTCACGCCCAGGATGGGAACGCTCAGGGGCCCGGCCGCTCGGGCGACCGACAGGAGCGTGCCGTCGCCGCCGAGCACCACCACGAGATCGACTTTGGCCACCAGCGCCTCACGGTCGGTTCCCGGGCGACCGACACACTCGGCCGCACCCTCGTCGAGCCGGACGCCGAGGCGCCGCTCCTCGAGCCACTTCACGAGCCCGCGGACCGGTTCGCCCGCCCCGTCGCTCGCGTGGATCTTGAGGCAGACGCCGACCGTCCGGATCTCGCGGATCGGATGCGAGCGGGCGGCAGCCGTGTGGGACGGATCCTGGGACATCGAGCCCTCGGACGACCCGCTGCTGGGGTCGCCTCGCTCGGGGACCGCTCGAATATCACATCCGCCCCGGACGAGGGCAAGCGAGCGCGGCCGCTGCCGCGTCGCGCGCTGCTACCGTCGTCGGCATGGCCGGCTCACCGCCCGATCGATCCCTCGATCTGTTCGCGCCCGAGCCCGAGCGCGCGCGCCACCCCGCCGCCCGCACCGCGGCGAGCCCGGAAGCGGAGGCCACGCCCGCGGCCGGCGCCGCGGACGGCGAGGCCATGCGTCCGCTCGCGGAGCGGATGCGGCCCCGCTCGCTCGACGAGGTGATCGGCCAGGAGCATCTCGTCGGAGCCGATGCCCCCCTCCGTCAGCTCGTCGACCGGGGCGAGCTGCCGTCGATGATCCTGTGGGGTCCGCCCGGCTGCGGCAAGACATCGCTCGCCACGCTCCTCGCCGCGGCGGCCGGGCTCCGCTTCGCCTCGCTCTCGGCCGTGATGGCCGGCGTGCGGGACGTGCGCGGCGTGATCGAGCGCGCCGATCACGAGCGCCGGAGCGGACACCGGACGCTGCTCTTCATCGACGAGATCCACCGCTTCAATCGGGCCCAGCAGGACGCGCTCCTGCCCCATACCGAACGCGGCACGGTGACCCTGGTCGGGGCCACCACCGAGAACCCCTCGTTCCAGGTGAACGCGCCCCTGCTCTCGCGCTGCCGGGTCTTCGTGCTCGAACGCCTACCGGTCGCGGCCATCGAACGCCTGATCACGCGGGCCATCGACGACCGCGAGCGCGGTCTCGGAGAAACGCCCCTGCCGCTCGGCGCACACCAGCTTCGCGCGCTCGCCGAGGCCTCGGAGGGCGACGCCCGGCGCGCCCTCGGACTGCTCGAGGAGCTCGCGGCCCTGCACCGCGGGAGCGGATCGCACACCGACCGGGTCGACGACGAGATGCTTCGGCGCGCCGTCGGCCCGCGCGTCCCGATCTTCGACCGCGACCGCGAGGAGCACTACAACGTGGCTTCGGCGCTGATCAAGAGCCTGCGCGCGAGCGACCCGGACGCCGGGCTCTATTATCTCGCGCGAATGCTCGAAGGCGGTGAGGATCCGCTCTTCGTGGCCCGCCGACTCGTCGTCTTCGCGTCCGAGGACGTCGGAAACGCGGCGCCCGAAGCGCTTGCGCTCGCCACCGCGAGCCACCTGGCCGTCGAGCGGATCGGCATGCC
>CAYYUT010000459.1:0-3388 GCA_964474935.1 uncultured Spirochaetales bacterium | reverse complement strand
CCGGCGATGTTGCCGAGACCCACGGTGGCCGAGAGCGCCGCCGAGAGGGCCTGGAAATGGCTGATCTCGCCGCGGTCGCCTTCGTGGTCGAACCGGCCGCGCACGCAATCGAGTGCGTGGCGGAAGGCGCGGAGGTTCACGAAGCGGAAGCGGAGGGTGAAGAAGCTGGCGCCGAGGATCAGCCAGGCGACCACGATCGGCACGTCGGCGCCCGTCTCGGGATCGTCCCAGAAGGCGACGTCCCAGAACACCACCCGCGCGACCGGATCGACCACGAAGCGTCCGAACGCTCCTTCGAGGCGATCCAGGAGCCCCAGGCCCGCGGCTGCAACGAGCCCGCTCACGATGGCACCCCCCGAGGTGGCGGTGTAGTGTTAGCGGCTCGAAACCGCGCTGTGAAGCGTCTCGACGGTCCCGCCCCGCGTGCACCGTGCGTGTCCAGCCGGAGCGTTCGCCCGCCTGCCAGGCCCCTGCCGGCAGAGCGGACGCCGCCCGCTCCGGTGGTCGACGCCGCGATCACCCCGGCCCACGGACCGACCATCGGAGGATCCCCATGCGAGAAGCAGTCATCGTCGATTCCGTGCGTACCGGTCTCACCAAGGCCCACCGCGGCTCCTTCAACATGACCCGGCCCGACGACCAGATGGCCCATGTCATCCGTTCGCTCTTCGAGCGCAACGAGAAGGTCGACAAGGAAGAGGTGTCCGACGTGATCGTCGGATGCGGCATGCCGGAGGGCTGCCAGGGAATGAACGTGGCCCGCATCGCCAGCATGGTCGCCGGCATGCCCGCCTCGGTACCCGCCACCACCGTGAACCGGTTCTGCTCGTCGGGTTCGCAGGCGATCGCCATGGCGGCCCACCAGATCGTGAACGAGGGCGCCGATGTGGCCGTCGGCGGTGGTGTCGAGACCATCACCATGATGCAGGACGGCACCCAGAACACGAACCGCCTGGTGAACCCCGATGCCAAGGAGCGCTTCCCGGGCCTCTACTTCCCGATGGGCGTGACGGCCGAGGTGGTCGCCGAGCGCTACGGCGTGAGCCGCGAGGACCAGGACGCCTACGGGCTCCAGAGCCAGCAGCGCTACGCCAAGGCCGAGAGTGAAGGTTGGATCCGCGAGGACATCGTCCCGATGAACGTCCGACGGACGGTGATGAAGAAGGGCGAGGATCCCTACGAAGAGGAGTTCGTGGTCGAGAAGGACGAGTGCAACCGGCCCGAGACCACGCTCGAGGGGCTCGCCAAGCTCAAGCCCTCCTTCAAGCCCGACGGCACGGTGACGGCCGGCAACGCCTCGCAGCTCTCGGACGGCGCGAGCGCGACGCTCCTCATGTCGGCCGAGCGGGCCAAGCAGCTCGGCGTCGAGCCGCTCGCCGTCTATCGCGGCTCGGCCGTCGCGGGCTGCCAGCCCGACGAGATGGGAATCGGTCCGATCTACGCGGTCCCGAAGCTCCTGAAGCGTCTCGGGATGACGATCGACGACGTCGACTGGGTCGAGCTGAACGAGGCCTTCGCCTCGCAGGTGCTCCAGGTGCAGCGCGTACTCGGCATCGACGGCGAGAAGCTCAACCCGATCGGCGGCTCGATCGCCATCGGCCATCCCTTCGGGATGACGGGCTCGCGCCTCACGGGCCAGGTGGTCCGACAGCTGAAGCGCACCGGGAAGCGCTACGGTCTCGTCACGATGTGCGTGGGTGGCGGCCAGGGGTTCGCGTCGCTCTTCGAGGCCTGCTGACGGGCCCACGGGCCGAGCCCCTCGAACGAGTCGACTGCACCCAACCCCTGTCCGGAGGAGACCGCCATGGGACGCAAGAGCGGATCTTCGGTTCTGAAGCGCCAACGTGAGCTGAAGAAGGCCGAGAAGGCCGCGCAGAAGCGCGAGCGCCGCTCGGAGGAGCGCGAGGACGAACGGGCCGAAGGCTCGAACGTCGCGAGCGCCGACGACCTCGCCGGCTACGGCTTCCCCGTCGACGACGACGAGGAGGAGTCCGAAGCCGACGGTCGCTGAGCCGCTTCGGAATCCTCCACCCCTCCCGAGGCGAGCGCCGTGCCCTCCGACCCGACGAGTCCGACCCGTTCGCCGAGCCCGGAGGGCGCCACTGCTTCGCCTGGCGGGACGCTCTCGGAGCACGCGTCGAAGACGCTCGTCGCCGGGTACGGCGTGCCGTGCGGGAGCGAGGCGATGGTCGATTCGGCCGAGGCCGCCGTCGACGCGGCGCACCGTATCGGTTTCCCGGTCGTGGTGAAGCTCTGCGGCGACCGGATCGCCCACAAGAGCGAGCGCAACCTGGTGCGGCTCGGGCTCACCGACGCTGAGGCCGTACGAGCGGCCAGCGCGGCGCTCCTCGCCGAGAGGCGCGAAGACGACGGAGAGGTGGGCCTGCTGGTCGCCGAGCAGGTCTCGGGCCGGCGCGAGCTGATCGCCGGCGTCGTCCGCGATCCCCAGTTCGGCCCCTGTGTCGTGCTCGGGCTCGGAGGCGTGCTGGCCGAGGCGCTGGCCGACGTGGTCTTCGCGGTCGCACCCCTCGCTCCGGGCGAGGCGCTGACGATGATCGACGGGCTCGGCACCCAGAAGCTCCTCGGTGCCTTCCGCGGCGAGCCGGCCGTCGATCGCGCCGCGCTCGCCGAGATCCTCGAAGCGCTCGGACGGCTCGCGGTCGAGCGGCCCGACATCGCGAGTGTCGATCTCAATCCCCTGATCGTGCGCGACGGCCGCTCGGTGGCCGTCGATGCGCTCGTCGAGCTCGGCGCCCCCGTAGCGCCCACCCCGCGACGCCCGCGCCCGCCGCTTCCGGACGACGCCGCGCTGCGCACCCGCTTCGCGCCCCTGTTCTCGCCCCGCGGCATCGTGGTCACGGGGGTCTCGACCCATCCGGGGAAGTTCGGGTTCGTCGCCTATCACAATCTGCTCCGCTTCGGGTTCGAGGGGAGCCTCTTCCCCTTGAACCGCGAGGGGGCCGAGGTGCTCGGCCGGCCCACCCTCCGCGACGTGGCCGACGTGCCCGAGGGCGCGGCCGACCTCGTCTTCGTGTGCACCCCGGCGAAGGTGAATCCCGACCTGCTGCGGGCCTGCGCCAAGGTCGGGGTGCGTGCGGCGTTCGTCGCGAGCGGGGGCTACGGCGAGGCCGGGCCCGATGGTCGCGCGCTCGAGGACGAGCTGGTGGCTCTGGCCGACGAGCTCGGGATCGTGATGGCCGGCCCGAACGGGCAGGGGGTGATCTCGACCGGCGTCTCGATGTGCGCCCAGATCGTGGCGCCCTATCCGCCGCCGGGCCGCATCTCGGTGGCGAGCCAGAGCGGCAATCTCGTCTCGTCGTTCCTGAACTACTCGGTGCTCTCGGGGGTCGGGGTCGGGAAGGCGATCTCGGCGGGGAACTCGGCCCAG
>CAYYUT010000458.1:0-3394 GCA_964474935.1 uncultured Spirochaetales bacterium | reverse complement strand
GTGCCCGTCGGCGCTGCCGGCGGCGGCGCGCGCGGCGCGGCGGGCGGGCCGGCCGCGCGGGGCTCTGCCCCGACGGCCGGCTGGCGCGCGAGCGGGACGCCCGGCGCCTTCACCATGGGCGGCTCCAGCGGAGGCGCGGCCTCGGCGGCGGTGGTCCGTCTCGCGGGGTGCTCTTCGACGGCGATGCGAAGCGTGTGCTGCACGACCTCGACCGTGCGGGCGGTCTCGCCTGCCACCTCGCGAAGCCAGCTCGCGAAGCGCGACCGGTCGACCAGCCTGGACTCGTAGCCGAGAGCGTCGGGGTCGGGGCGGCGTCCGTCGTCGGTCGGCGTCCACCGCAGCAGGGACATGCTGATCTGGGATCCGAAGCCTGCGCCGAGGCGCAGCGCGTACCGCACGGGATAGGCCCCGCCGCGCGACAGATGCAGCGGACCGAGATCCGGGTCGGGCTCCCGGTAGTTCGGCACGGGCGGCACCAGTCCCGTCTCGAGCACCTTCACGGCCACGGCGTCCTCGATGCCGACGGCCATGGGATGACCCGTCAGCCCCTTGGTGTTGGCGATCACGATCTCGGCGGCGCTCTCGCCGAAGACCGAGCGGAGGGCATTGATCTCGGCCGATGCGCTGCCGCCTCGCGCCGGGGTGTACGTCTCGTGCGAGATGAACACGAGCTCGCGGGCGAGCTCTCGCCGATCGAGTCCGAAGCGCTGCTCGGCCTGGGCGACCAGTCGCTCCATCACGCCCTGGATGTGCGCGACGTCCAGCCGCGTTCCGTGGAAGGCGCTGTTCGCGGTGACCGTCGAGAGGACCTCACAGATCGGACGCAGGCCCCGCTCACGCGTCGCCTGCGGATGCTCGATCACGAAGCCCGCCGCCCCCATGCCGAGGATCATGCCGTGGCGACGCCGGTCGAAGGGCAGGGCCGCCTCCTCGACCACTTCGTCGGTGGCCGCAGCACCCGTCGAGAGGAAGCCCGCGCCGATCCACTCGAGCATCCGCTCCGTGGTGACGTCGTCGGCCGCCACGACCACCACGCGCCGGCAGCGACCGGCGCGGATCCAGTCCTCGGCGAGGGCGAAGGCCTGGGTGGTGCTGGCACAGGCCGAGTTCACCTGGGTATTGGGACCCCGTGCCCCGACGTACTCCGCGAACTGGGAGTGCCCCATCGAGAGGATGCGGAAGAGGAAGCGTCGGTCGAACTCGTAGGGGTGGGCGGTGATCTCGTCGCGCACCGCATGGATCCGGTGCTCGAGCTCGGCCCGCAGGATTTCGCTGGCGTCGGCGCCGTCGTCGAGCCGCGCGCGCAGGGCTTCGAGGGCTTCGAGCTGCCGGTGGCGATCGTGGTTCTCGTGGTAGCGCGTGATCTCGTCGGCAAAGGCGTCGTAGCCCGGGAAGGCCGAGGCGAAGATCACCCCCGTCTCGTCGCGGAGCGGCTCGGGGAGCATCCAGCGCTCGGGAATGTGGGTGCCCTTGCGCGTGACGCGGTAGCTCATGGCGAGGGGAATGCCGGCATCGCGCAGGGCGTCGATCCCGGCCGCGATCGCGAGCCGCGTCGCGATGTCGTAGGCGGCGACGCGCTCGGCAGGGACCCCGAATTCTTCCTGGAGGTCGAAATCGCCCGCCCGGGCGGCAAGCTTGATGGCCTCTTCCGGCCCCTCGATCGTCTCGAAGTGCGCGCCCTCGGCCTCGCTCTTCACCAGGCGGGTGATGTGCTTGTCGACCATCGCGCGGCGGAAGCGGCTCGGGATCACGTCGATGGCCTGCTCGCCGTCGAGGATCCGCCGGACGTTCTCGGCGTCGAAGATGCGCGCATGCCCCGGGAGTCCGAGGGCTGCGCCGCTCACGACCGGCGCCACCGAAGGCGTCGACTCCCCGCCACGCCCCAGGATCTGCGATCCCCGTTCGATGAACTCGGCGAAGAGGCGACCGAGCTCGGTGTGGGCATCGCCGCCGAGCGGACCCGTCGGGGCAAGCTCCGCGGCGCGTAGGGGAGTCGGCGGTGCCGGAGCGGCTGCGCCGACGGGGGTGGACGGGGTCGTCGCGCGAGCCGCGCTGTCCGTCGCATCACTGGCGGCGCCGAGGCCGGCGGCGTACAGACCGCACAGGGCGCTGTTCAGCGAGGCGAGATCTCCGACCTTCGGGTGATTCGTGAAGAGCGTGACCACGTCGTCGCGATCACCGAGCACATCGCTCGCGAACCCGTGGAGGGCCGACTTGGGGCCGATCTCGACGAAGACGCGAGCACCCTCGGCGTAGAGGGTCTCGAGGCCCTTCACGAACTGGACGGGCGAGGCGACCTGCCGTGAGAGCAGATCGAGCATCTCGGGGACGGCGTCCGGTCCGCTCGGGTAGAGTTCGCCCGTGACGTTTCCGACCAGGGGGATGCGGGGCGGCGCGAGCCGCAGCTCCGCCAGGGTGTCCCGCAACGGCTGGCTCGCGGGCGCGACGATCGAGGTGTGGAAGGCGTGGCTCACCGGTAGCGGGACCACCTTCATGTCGCGTGCGGCGAAGGCTGCGCTGGCCGCCTCGACCGCCTCGGTGGCGCCTCCCACCACTGCCTGGTGATGGCTGTTGATGTTCGCGATCACCACGTTCCCGTCGATCGACTCGATCACCTCCTCCACGGTCTCGAGAGGGCCGAACACGGCCACCATCTTCCCGCTGTCGGGGACGTCGAGATCGGCCATGCCACGTCCGCGGGCACTCACGGCCAGGAGCGCGTCCTCGAAGGGCATCGCGCCGGCGCCGACGAGGGCACCGTACTCGCCGAGGCTGTGGCCCATCACCAGGTCGGGCTCGACCCCGTAGGCCGCGAGCAGGCGGGTCAGGGCCGCATCCCCCGTCAGGACGGCGGGCTGGGTGATCTCGGTGAGTCGCAGGTCGGCGTCGGCCCGAGAGAGCGCCTCGGCATCCTCGGGATCCACGAAGACGTACTCGGAGAGTGGTCGCTCGAGATGTGAGGCCATCACACGATCGGCCTCGAGGAAGGTGTCGGCGACGATGGGCTCGTGTGCCCGCAGGTCGCGCAGCATGTTGGCGTACTGTGAGCCCTGACCGGTGTAGAGGAACGCGACCCGCCCCGCCGAGCCTCGCCCGCGATGGATCCCCTGGGCCCGGACGGCCTTCCAGATTGCGGGTTGGTCGCGCTCCAGGGCCTGGCGGGCGCGCGCGGCGCGGGTGGCCAGCTCGGCGGCGTCGCCATAGTCGATCGCCAGACGCTCGGGGGCGCGGAGATCCTCGGCGCGCGGCGGACCGGGCGCCGGGGCGCGCCCGGCCTGAGCCTCCCGCAGCAGTGCATCGAGCCGCTCGGCCAGGGCCGACGGGCTGTCGGCCCCGATCACGGTCGCGCCGCGCAGCGGCGCCTTCAGGTCTGCAATGTCCAAGGTCATCTCCG
>CAYYUT010000457.1:0-3401 GCA_964474935.1 uncultured Spirochaetales bacterium | reverse complement strand
GTCGCACGACTCCGCGCCATCGCACACGTCGCCATTGTCGCAGGAGAGGGGCGTACCCGCCTGGCAGCCGGCTACGGGATCGCAGGTCTCCTGTCCGTCGCAGAGGTCGCCGTCGTCGCACATCAGCGGAGTGCCCGACACGCATCCGGCAACGACACTGCAGGTCTCCGCGCCGTTGCAGACGCCTCCATCGCTACACGGAACGTCGTTCGGCACGTGGCTGCAGTCGTCCGCGACCTCGTTGCAGCTGTCGAGTGTACACGCGATGCCGTCGTTGCAGCTTGGTGGCGGCGTCGGATTGCAGACGGAGAGGCCCGTCGCCTGGCATGTCTGGTCGACTCCGCAGAACTGACCATCTGGGCAGAACGCTCCCCCCGGTGGGCAGCTCGACATGCAGGGCACGCACGTGTACTGCGGCTGGCAGAGTCCGCCTCCGTTGCAGAAGAGTGTGTCCGCGTCGCATTGGTCGTCGCTGGAGCAGCCGACGTCGAGGGGGAACGAGACCAAATTGTTGGCTTCGATCGTTTCGTCGAGCAGATCGTTCTCGTCGAATTCGACGCATACGTAGGCCCTGCCGGTGATCGCTGGGTCGCCGGGGAGCATCACGGAAGTGGTCGACGTGTTCGAGCCGAGCGTGGGCGAGAACGAGACGCCCGAGCTCAAGACGCTTCCTCCCGTACACGTCGGCGTCGTTCCCAACGTGATCAGCCAAGACACGTTGACGGCCTGGGTCTGCGAGTACGTGAACTCGATCTCGAGCGAGGCGCCCGGCTCTGCTGCGCCCGAGCCTGCCCCCAGGCTCGCCGACACGGCGACGATGTCGAGCGGAGGTGGCGGTGCGGCCGCTTGGGAGACGCTCAGCGACGTCTGTACTCCCGAGTTGACTCCGCGCAGGACGACGTCGAAGGAGCGACTGGAGCCCCCATTCGGGTCGACCGTCACGGTGGCTGATTGCTCGCCGAACCCGCTCGCTGGAGCGACCGTGATCCATCCCGGGCTGCTCACGACGCTCCATGCTCCTGGGAGCTCCGGATCTCCGAGGCTGGCGAACGAGCTGACGAAGATCGACTGCGAGCCGCCCGATGCCGGGAAGCTGAGAGAAGAGGGACTGACCGAGATGCTGGGGCCACTCTGCGGCTTGGCCGTCGACGGGTCGAGCAGGAACAGGAGCAGGAGCACCAGGAGAGCCATCAGCGATCCCGCGCCTCGCGCGCGTGAACCGGTCATGCAGCCGGGGCGCGTTCGGCCACACGTATCGCCAGCTCGGTCGCCATGATCGACTTCATCTCGACCGACGCCAGCTCGGACGTTCCGGCGACGTCGCATCCGCGCGCGGCTGAAGAGAAGGAGCGCAAGCAAGCCCGAGCCCAGCGCAGCACCGGCGCCGGGCTCGGGCACGTACTGCGCTTCGATGGGCTCGATCCTCAGGTCGGCCGTCACTCGTTCGCCGGATCGCACGCGCAGAAAGCCGAAATCAGTTCCGTCGAACCCTGGATCCGTGCTCAGACACCCCGCTTGGGGATCACCCGTGGCCCGCACGACGATCGTCCCCACGGCGAGCCGCGGATCGACCGATTGGAGATCAGCCAGTCCGTTGACCTTGAGGCGGCAGCGTGTGAAGTCGTCACCCTCCGCTCCGTCGGCGGTAACGAAGTCGTGGGCGATGCGCGTGTCGTCCGCTGGTGTGAAGGCCTCGATGACGAGATCACCGCCCGATTCGATCTCGAGCTCGAAGGCGCACGTCTCGTCGCCATTGGCCGGTGGATCGCTCTGCGGAACGCAGGGCGAGCCAGAGGTGCTGGGCGCAGCGTCGTCGGTGACGATGAAGAGATCCAACGCCTGGCTCTCGCCCGGCACGACGATGAAGAGGGGCGCCAGAGCGGTCTCGACTCCCGTCTGAGCGGCGTACACGCGGGTGAAGGACGCCTCCGCGGGGGACGCTGCAGCGAGCACGACGCAGGCCAGGACGAGAGGAGCGATCCGCACCCCCTGCTCGATGCGGCCCGTGGAGAGGGATCCAACGCGACCTTGCGTGGAATCCGGGTCGGGCCCTTCGGACTTGGCTGGTGAATCACATTGGAGGTCCATGAAGCCGCTCCTGTCGCGCTCTCGCAAGCAGCCTATCAGCTGACAAATCGACCCACGATGAAGCTGGTGTGGAAATCAAGATCAGACCAAGTTGGTCGCGGGCGCACCCGCAAGACGGAATCCCACCGGGCGCGAATCCGGGCGCGGGCGCGGCCGCTGTGCCGGCCCTGGCTCACCATGCGGGGCAGGTGTCGCCTTGTGAGGGCTCGCGGACCCGACTCGACCTGGACGGCACCCAGCCAAGCGGGCCCTCTGGGTCGTCGGGCAGGGCGTCTGCGGTGTAGATGGCGAAGCTGCTGCGTCTCCCGCTGCGTGCCGCGCAAGGCGTGCCGAGCACGGCCGAGGCGTCGACCGGCTCGGCGGGAAGCACGGCCAGCTCGCCGAACACGGATGTGTCGTCGACGTCGCGCGTGATGACGCCATCGCGGATCCCACCGGTGGCCTCGATCGCGCTGTCGGCCGCTTGGATTAGTCGGCCTGCGCGGATGTCGATGTTGCCACCGAGGCCCTGCGGCGCGCTGGCAGTGACGTCGGTCGAGTCGATGACGATGACGCCCGCGGTCAGGGCGATGTTGCCGCCCATGCCCTGCGCCGTCCGCAGATCCGTCGAGATCCCGCTGCCTTCCCCCAGCCCGCCCGCCCGCGTCAAGCGGAGCTCGTTCCCCACGTCGATCGCGACGTTGCCGCCGCTCGACGCAGTGGCCGCAGTGGTGATGCGGCCGCCGTCTCGGACGATCATCGAGCGCCCCGCGCGGATGTGGAGATCGCCTGCGCGCCCGGACGCCGTGCTCTCGGTGCTGATCACGCCTCGATCCGCGATCGCGATGTCGTCGGTCGCGGCGACGTCGATGCGACCGCCGTCGCCCGCGGCCCTCGATCTCGCGAAGAGTCCAGACTCAGTCTGGCCGAGCACAGGATCGACGCCCTCGATCCGGAGATGGTCGACTTGCAGGCTCAGCTCTCCACCGGCGCCGGCGCCTTCCGTCGAGACCGACATCTGCCCGCCGCTCTCGAGCACCACGCGCTCTGCGCGCACGTCGACGAGGCCCGCCGAGCCGACCTGGCCCGGATCTACGCCGGTGCCCGGTCCGGCTCGGGACGAGAGAACGCTGAAGCCGTTCGCACCGCCCGCCACGCGGACGAGACCGGCTAGACCGTCGGAGGTCATCTCTCCGTCGGCGATGCGGACGCCCGTGACGCGGACCTCGGCAGCGTCGGCGGCCCCCTCGGTCGAGCCGGAGATCTCCGCGCCATCGAGGACCTCCAGCGTCGACGAGCCCAGCGTGACCCGAGCCCGATCCGCCCCGCTGGAC
>CAYYUT010000456.1:0-3401 GCA_964474935.1 uncultured Spirochaetales bacterium | reverse complement strand
ACTCAGGCTGCTACGGTAGTGCGGTGCAAGTTCGCGGACCTGCTCGGGAGCGCCGCTCCCACGGAGCACCGGATCGCTCCGAGGCGGATCGCCCGCATCCAGGCCATCGTCAGCTGGGCCGGGGAGGAGGTGATCGGTCGCTCGTTGAACCTGAGCCATACCGGCGTGCTGCTCTCGCTCGACGGGCCTCCCATCGCAGTGGGCGAATCGGTGCGGGTCTCGCTCCGGCATCCCACGCTCGACGAATCGCTCGAAGTCGCCGGCCAGGTGGCGCGACACGTGAACGTTGACGGCAGCGTCACGAGCGTGGCCATCCACTTCGAGCCGCGGCCCGACGAGAAGAAGGAGCTCATCGAGTTCATCGACGACATCCAGGCCTCCGAGCACGCGCGCCGTCTGCGCGGCATCAGTGGGGCCATCGGAGAGGTCGGTCTCGTGAACCTCGTCCAGGTGTTCGGAAGCTGCTCTCGCTCGGGCACGCTGACCGTGATGCGGGCCGAGGAAGAGGGCCTGATCGCCTTCCAGGACGGACTGCTCCGCGATGCACGGCTCGGGGCCGTGTCGGGAATGAAGGCCTTCACGCGCATCCTGGGCTGGCGCGAGGGCGCATTCGAGTTCCACGCCCGCGTGAGCCACGACCCCGAGGAGGCGCCCCGCCCGCTGGACGGGGCGGTGCTCGAGGCCGTGCGTCAGATCGACGAGCTCTCGCGCCTCGATCTCGCCGCCTTCCCCATGTCGGCCCGGCTCGAGGTGTCGGCGGAGCGTCTCGAGAGCGAGCGCAGCAGCCTCTCCAAGCTCGAGGACTCGCTGGTCGATCTCGCAGGAGCCGGCCTCAGTCTCCGTGCCATCGTCGACGTGATTCCGGAGCCCGACTGCGAGATCTGCGCCGCCGTGGTCGCGCTGGCCGACCGCGGCCTGATCTCGCCCCGGCTCTGAGTCCAGGCGCGCATCGTCCCCCGGGCGTTCCGCCATCCCGAGACATCCCACGGTGTGTGTACACTGCGCCCTCCGAAAGGAGGGTGCATGGCAGCCGATTCGAAACCCGGTCGCGAGCCGGATCCGCGGGACGCGGCGCGCGCGGGGCGACTCGCCGGACGCGTCGCCCTCGTGACGGGCGCGGGCAGCGGCATCGGCCGCGAAGTCGTTCGCCTCTTCGCCGGGGAAGGCGCGCAGGTGGCGGTGGCGGACCGCGACGCGGTCGCGGCGGAGCGGGTCGCCCACGAGATCGCGGACGCCGGGGGGGAGGCCGAGGCCGTGGTGGTCGACGTCGCGCGCGCGGCCGAGGTCGAGGCGGCGGTCGTCGCGACCGAGCGCCGTTTCGGGGCGCTGCACGTGCTCATGAACAATGCCGGGATCTTCCCGGCCCGCGACGCCTCGCCGGTCGACACGCCGGAAGAGGTGTTCGACCAGGTGATGGCCGTGAACCTCAAGGGGGTCTTCCTCGGCTGTAAGTACGGGATCCCGGCCCTGCTGCGCGCCGGAGGAGGATCGATCGTGAACACCGCGTCGTTCGTGGCGGTGATGGGGGCAGCGACCTCGCAGATCGCCTACACCGCGAGCAAGGGGGGTGTGCTCGCGATGACCCGTGAGATCGCGGTCGAGTACGCCCGCGCGGGCATCCGCGCCAACGCGCTCTGTCCCGGTCCGGTCAACACGCCCCTCCTCGAAGAGCTCCTGTCCGATCCGAGCGCGCGGGCCCGCCGCCTCGTCCACGTGCCGATGGGTCGCCTCGCCGAGGCGAGCGAGATCGCGCGCGCCGCCCTCTTCCTCGCCTCGGACGAGTCGTCCTACGTGAACGGATCCACCTTCCTCGTGGACGGCGGCATCACCCAGGCCTACGTGACCCCGGAGTAGGGCCGACGGGCGGGTGCGGACCGGAGACGCACCCGGGCGCCTC
This sequence comes from uncultured Spirochaetales bacterium, assembly GCA_964474935.1. GTDB lineage: Bacteria > Myxococcota_A > UBA9160 > UBA9160 > JAFDDA01 > CAYYUT01. The sequence continues at coordinate 1,504 of CAYYUT010000456.1, read as the reverse complement.
CCTGCGATCAGAGGAGCTTGTCGAGGGCGCCGCTGTCGAGGATCTCCCGCCGCACGAGCGCCCCCTCGCGGTAGAAGCTCCGCAGGTCGATCTCGCCGTCGCCGTCGAGGTCCTCGTCGCGTTGCACCACGTAGCCGGCGAGGTCGAAGGTCTCGAACCGGTCGAGCCGGCCATCGGCGTTGGTGTCGCGGGCCTCGGAGGCCAGCCGCCCGTCCTCGTATCGGAAGATGCGTTCGAAACGACCGTCGCCATTGCTGTCGATCTCGAGCCGCTCGAGGGTGGTGCCCTGGTTCGCGAAGACCATGTGGAGATCGACCTCGCCCATGCGCTGACGGTCCTGCCAGACCTCGCGCCGATCGCCGCCTTCGTAGGCCACCCATTCGTCGGGGCGTCCGCTCCCGTCCGAGTCGTTCTCACGGAGCAGGGGCAACCGGCCCCCCTGCTCGAAGTAGTAGCGGGCGAGCACCTCGCCCGACGGAGTGAAGAGCGCCCGCATCTCGATGGGTCGCTCGGTCATCGCCCGCGCGAGGCGCGGACCGAGCGCGTCGGGCTTCTGGATCGGGACGGGTCGGAGGGCGTCGAGGGCGCGGTCGGATGGCGCGCGCCCGTCGGGCTCGAGCACGGCGAGTGCCGCGAGCAGCTCGTCGCGCAGGCGCCGCTCCTCGGCGAGGAGGGTCTCGGCCGCCTGACGCTGTGCCGCGGTGAGCTGCGGCTCGAGGCCGGTCGGCGCCCCGTCGCCGCCCCCGGCCGGGTCGGACACGCCGAGCGCACCGGCCATCTCGAGTGTGAACTCGGCCTCGCGCAGATAGGCGCGAACGTCGAGATCGTCGGGATCGATGCGGGCGGCTTGCCGGAACGCCTCGGCGGCCTCGAGAATCCGACCGGTGGCGAGGCGCGCCCGCCCCCGCTCGAGGTGCGTCGCGATCCGATCCCCGAGAGCCGGGAAGAGAGCGCGCACCGAGCGCGAGCGCCAGGCGGTGGGTTCCTCCGTGGTCGAGCTGCCTGCGGCCTCGCCGGTCGTCGAATGCAGGTACCGCGCGATCTGTGGGTCGGCCAGCACCCGCTCGAAGGCGCGTCCGAGCGAGAGCGGCACGCAGAGCTCGGGCGGGAGGGGAAGCAGCACCACCTCGCGCGCCTCGCCCTCGTAGACCACGACCCGATCGGGCGAGGCCAGCGCGTAGCGCACCCAGGACACGGCGAATGGCCCATCCTTCGCGGTGTCCCCGCAGTAGGCCCGGTCGATCCGGAGCGAGAGCACGCGCTCGGCTCCGCTCGCGGTGAGCTGTTGGCGCGCGTCGGCGACGCTCTCGGCTTCGATGGCCACGCTCCGGGCGCCCGTCAGCCGGGTCCGGACGCGACGCGCCAGGAAGCGATGCGCGAGGAGGTAAGCCTGGCCGCAGTGAGCGCGCTGATGCCGGAGATCGAAACCATGTTCGCCCAGCTCTATGATGCCTATCAGCAAGGACAAGGGCGCCCGGTCGCCCAGAAGTGAGCCGCCGACCGG
>CAYYUT010000455.1:0-3421 GCA_964474935.1 uncultured Spirochaetales bacterium | reverse complement strand
AGGCGTCTGGCTGCTCGCCGCCGAGCGCCTCCCGCTCGGGAGCCAGGGAGAGCGCTGGATCCACCGCACGCGGCTCCGGGTCCGGGCCCGTGCACTGGGCGAGTTCTCGTGGCCGCCCCAGCAGGTGGCGATCGAGGGACCGGGCGGAACCCCTCACGCGTTGACCCTCGAGGCGCGGCCCTTCGAGGTCGTGTCGGTGGCGTCCGAGGTGCCCGACCGGGTCGTGCCCTTCGGATTCCGGCGGCCCGCCCCCCGGCCGATCGGCAACGGCTCGTTCGCGCGCGGACTGGTCGCGGGCATCGCCGGCAGCGTGATCGCCGCGCTGGTCGGCGTCTGGCTCTGGCGTCGCCGGACGCGGCCAGGCGCCGAGCCCGTGGAAGACGATGCCGACCGCTGGCGCGCGGCCCGCATGGCGATCGAGACGGCGCGCCGCACCCGGGAGGCTGCTCCGTCCGCCGCCGCCGATCGCGTCGCCCATGCCCTCCGCCGATACGCTGGGGGACGCGGCCGGTGGGCCGGCGGCGCGCTCACGACCGAAGAGCTCGCCACGGTCCGGCCCCGCCCGAGCCTCCGCGGGGGCTGGGCCGAGCTGCTCGACGTGCTCACGAGCCTCGACGCCGCGCGCTTCCCGCGTCGCACCGATCTCACGGAGGCCCGGGCCGAGCTCGAGGACGCATTCGCGCGTGCCGACGCATGGCTCGATCGCCACATGCCTCCCGGAACGCGGTCGTGAACCCGTTCGCAGTTGCCGAGGCCCTGCGCTTCGACGCGTTCGACTCGCCCGGCTGGCTGCTGCTCGGCGCGCTCGGTCTGGCCTGCGTCTGGCTCGGGTGGCGGCGCGCCGACCCGGGCATCCCGTGGCCGGCCGCCTGGGAGGCGCGCGAGGCCGGCGCTCGAAGAACCGACGGGGTCCGTCTGGTGCGTCATGGACTTCGGGCCGGGGGCCTGCTCGCGCTCGCGATCGTGCTCGCCGGGCCCCATCTCCGCACCGCGTCACCGAGCGAACCCAGTCGGGGCCTCGATCTCGTGCTCGTGCTCGACACGTCGGGGAGCATGCGTGCCCTCGATGCCTACGTCGACGGCGGCTGGCGGACGCGCTTCGAGCTGGCGCGCGAGAGCGTGGCCCGCTTCGCGCGCGCCCGCGTCGCCGAGGGCGATCGCGTCGGCCTCGTGGTGTTCGGCGAGACCGCCTTCACCCAGTGCCCGCTCACCCACGATCCGGCGCTGCTCGATCGCGCGCTGACCCGGGTGGCACCCGGCATCGCGGGCGAGGCGACCGCCGTCGGCGATGCGCTGGCGCTCGCCGTGCGGCGGGCGACGCGGGGCGTGCCTCGCTTCGACGCGCGCGACGCGGCGGGTGAGACCGATCGGGACGGACGCGCCGTTGCACGCACGCCATCCGCCCCGGACCCGTCCGGGCCCCAGGAGGGTCGCGTGGTCGTGCTGCTGACCGACGGACGCTCGAATGCCGGCGACCTCCCGACGGACGTGGCCATCGAGATCGCGCGGGCCACGGGAGTGCGCGTCCACACGGTCGGCATCGGCGCCGAAGGCGAGGTGCTGATGGACACCGAGGCCGGCGCGGCGCGCACGGGCCTGCGCTTCGAGCGGCACGACCTCGATCAGGCTTCGCTCGAAACGGTCGCGTCGGCCACGGGTGGCCGTTTCTTCCGGGCGCGACGTTCCTCGGATCTCGCATCCGTCTACACCGCGATCGATTCACTGGAACGCGTCGAGCGCGAGGGCCGGCCGCGGGGTCGGCGCGTTTCGCGCGACCGTCCCTGGCTCGCGCTGGCCGGGCTGCTGCTGGCCGCCGAGCTCGCGCTCGGCCGGGTCTGGCTCCGGGAGATCCCCTGATGGCGCGTTGGTTCGCGCATCCCGATTCGGCGGTCCTGGCGGCGGCCGTCTGTCTGACCGTGGCGCTGGCGATCGCCCTCGCCCGCACCATCGACCGACGACGGCGGCGCCGCCTGCTCGGGAGCCCGACGAGCGGGGGCGCGGTGCCTTCCCGCCTCGGCATCGACCTCTGTCTGCTCGCGGCGCTGGCAGCGATCGGCGTCGGTCTCGCTGCGCCCTGGATCGGCTCCCGACAGCAGCTGACGCCGGGCGACGGGATCGACGTGGTGCTCCTGCTCGACGTCTCGCGGAGCATGGAGGCGAGCGACAATCCGCCGAGCCGGCTGGCGCGAGCCCGGCGCCTGTTCGCGGGCCTCCTCGATGGCCTCGGACCGAACGACCGCGCCGCGCTCGCGGCCTACGCCGGCCGGGGCATCCTGGCGACTCCCCTCACGCTCGACCACGAGGGGCTGGGCGAGATGCTCCCGGCCCTCGACGGGTCGCTGTTCTCGGACCGGAGCTCGAGGCTCGACCGCGGCATCGAGGCGGCCGTGGACGCGTTCGATCACCGCAGCACGCGCTCGCGTTGGATCGTGCTGGCGAGCGACGGGGAGAGCGGCCGCGAGGCCGCCGACGGGGTCGGCACCGCCCTTCGCGCCGAGGTCGCGATCGCGGTCGCCGGGTTCGGGAGCGAGGCGGGGGCGACGCTTCCGGCCAACGCAGGGGGCGACCGCTTCCGGGACGCGCGCGGCGAGCTGGTGCTCTCGCGCCGCGACCTCGCGGGCCTCGGGCGGCTGGCGCGCAGCACTGGAGGGCACGTGGTGGCGGCCGACCGCTGGGGCGAGATCGATCTCGATGCCCTGCTCGGGCCGCTCGAGCCGACGCGGCGCGACGATCCGCCTGCGCTGGTGACCCGCCGGGTGCGCGCGGCGCGCCTCTGGCCCTTCGCGCTCGTCGCCTTCGGCCTGCTCGCGGCCGAGCGTGGGATCCGCCGCCCTCGCGCGGGGCGCAGGGACCGGACGGCCCGCGCCGCTCGGGTCGGCCTGGCCCTAGCGGCCCTGATCGCGGCGGGCTCCGGTCGGGGAACCGCGCAGCCCGCGCCGCCCGGCCCCGGGAACGGGGAACGAGCGACGCCCGTGGCAGGCGGCTCGATCCCGACCCCGGAACGCCTGATCGAGCTCGGCCTCGCGCGCGCCGAGGCCGGCTCGATCCAGGGAGCCCGGCGCGCCCTCCGCGCCGCCGCTCTCACCAGCCGACGCTCGGCCGACGCCGCCCTGGCGTTCTTCGATCTCGGGGTGCTCGAGCTCGAGCAGGGAGCCCTCCCGGCCGCGCGGGATGCCTTCTTCGCGGCCCTGGCCTTCGACCCCGAAGACCTGGAGGCCCGCTTCAACCTCGAATGGACCGTGCGTGCGCTCGCCGGGAACGAGCGGCCCACGCGTCCGCCCATGCCAGCGTCGGGCGAATCGGACGACTCGGCGCCGGGACCGGACGGCCCCGGGACGGACGGCGACAAGGCCTCTGCTCCGGGGACCCGGCCGAGCGCACGGGCGGCCGCGGGGGCTCCGGAGGACCGCGGCGAACGCGA
>CAYYUT010000454.1:0-3425 GCA_964474935.1 uncultured Spirochaetales bacterium | reverse complement strand
TGCATTCTTCGGAAGACTGACGGTGAATTCATTGAAGAAACTGTCGTTCAGCACGTCGACGTCGCGCGAGAGGGCCGAGCGGTCGAACACCCCGCCCTCCTCGAGCGCGAGCTTCTCGCGCAGCACCTCGAAGTCGACGCTCTCGTCTCCCGAGACGTCGAGCGAACCCACGTGGAACTGCTGGCCCTCCTCGATCGGAACCACCACCTTCATTCCGTTGTCGAGCGTCTCGACCTCAGGCTCGCCGATCTGGACCTGGACGTAGCCCTGGTTCGCGTATTTCTCCTCGACGGCCCGGAGGTCCTGGATGAAGATCGGCTCGGAGTAGGTGCCCGACTTGTCGAGAAAGCGGGTGACGATCGAGTACCAGCGCCAGGGCTTGGTCTTGAGACCCGTGCGGAGGGTCTGGTCGTCGAGGTTCTCGTTGCCGTCGAACTCGATCGCCCGCAGCTTGAGCTTGTCGTTCTCGGTGACCTCGAAGTTGATCGCCACCGCCCCCTCCGAGATCGGCTGGATCTCGTAGCCCACATCGGCCAGGTAGTAGCCCTCGGCCCGGTAGATCAGCTCGACCCGCTCGCGATTTTCGAAGAGGAGGGGGTAGTCGAGGGTGGAGCCGGTGGTCAGCGTGAGGGCGTCGCGAATTCGGTCGGCCGGGACGTTGTCGTTCCCGGTGATCGAGACGCGGCGCACCACCGGGCTCTCTTCGACCTCGAAGGTCACCCGGTGGCCTTCGGGCGTCTCCTCGCGCACGACCCGCACGTTGCGGAAGAAGCCGAGCCCATAGACCTGGCGCACATCGAGCGAGATCTGCTGGGCGCTCAGGGGGTCGCCCGGACGGGTGGCGATCCGGGCGCGGATGGCATCGGACTCGATGCGCCGGTTTCCCTCGATCAGCACCTCGGCGACGAGCACCTCCCCTTCCTCGGCGCCGGCGCCCTCGGCACCGAAGATGCGGGCCTCGGGCACCACCGAGAAGACGACGATCACGCCCTCGGGCGTTCGCTCGGTGCTGAGCGTGGCGGTGGCGATGCCGGGCAGGTCGCGCAGGGTCTCGAGGTCGGCGCGGGCCTCGGCGGGGTCGTAGAGGCGCCCGGCCCGGGTGGTGAGCTGGTCGCGCGGGTCGGCGAAGAACGGATCCCGACCGACGATGCGCACCTCGGCGACGGGCGCCTGCTGCGTGACCGAGACGAATCCGATCACCTGCTCGGCCAGCTCGTTCACCCGGTCGAGGAGCTGGTCTTCGCTCGCGGCGGTGAAGACGAGCGTCCTGCTGGCGACCTGGCTCACCACGGGCATCACCCGCACGTCGAGGCTGAAGAAGCCCGCCAGCTCGGTGAGGCTACCACTCACGATGTAGTCGGCGCCGAGCTCGCGCGCGAGCCGTTGGAGCACGCTCTCGGTGAGCTCGCCCGCCGCGTAGTCGACGAGCGCCTCGTTGACGATCACCGCGTCGACGACCGTGACCTTGCCGCTCGCCTCGAGACGCGAAGCGAGCAGGTCGGCCAGCGACTGCTCGAGGTACCCGAGAGGCTTGGCGCTGTGGACCTTGAAGGGCAGGACCGCGACCAGGACCTTGATCTCGCCCGGCTCGAGGGCGGGGGCCTGGGCGTGGCTGGCACCAGGAAGGGTCGCCAGGCCGGCCCCGAGGACGACGAGGATCGCCAGGGCGAGCCGGGAGAATCCGGCGAAGCGAGTCGATCCGACCCACCCGACGCGCCCGACGCACCCAGCGGGCCGCGCGAATCGGGTGCCCGGAGCGGCGGGCGCACGTCGTCCCTGGAGCGTTCGAAGGAGCAGGCGTCGGCGGGGCAAGCGCTTCCCTTCGGGCGATGCGACGCCGGCCGATGGCGCCTGCGCGGGTTCGCGCGCACACGCCGCGGCAACGTCCGGTCGGGGCTTCGTCGACTGACGCCGACCCTGGGGGAAGGCAGGCGCGTCCCAGAACGCGTCGATACTACTCCCGCGCCGCCCGGGGGGCAAGCCCGACGGACGGCACATTTCCCTTTTATTTCGATAGCTTAATCGCTCCGCTGCGCGGTGGCGGCGGATGCGACCGGAATCGGACGGACGGGTCTCAGACGCCGACCGGCCGGAGCGTCACGGTGCGCGAGAGCTTGGCCGCGAAGCGCTCGTTGTGGGTGACCGCCACGAGCGAGGCGCCGCGTTCGCGATTCATCGCCACCAGCAGGTCCTCGATCCGGGCGCCCGTCTCGGGATCGAGGTTCCCGGTGGGCTCGTCGGCGAGCACGAGGGGCGGATCGAGCACCAGGGCCCGCGCCACGGCCACCCGTTGCCGCTCTCCCCCCGAGAGCTTGCCGACCTTGTGGCCCAGACGGCCTCCGAGACCGACGCTCTCGAGCATGGCGGTCGCCCGATCGGCCATCTCGTCGCGCCGGATGCCCCGCACCAGGCCCGGCATCATCACGTTCTCGCGCGCGTCGAACTCGGGCAGCAGATGGTGGAACTGGAACACGAAGCCGAGGCTGTGGTTCCGGAAGTGACCCAGCTCCTCGGGGCTCTTCGAGAAGAGCTCCTCGCCCCGGAAGAAGACCTGGCCCGACGTCGGATGATCGAGCGCGCCCAGGATGTAGAGGAGCGTCGACTTGCCGACTCCCGAGTAACCGAGCACCGCCACCGATTCGCCCGGCGCCACCTCGAAGTCGAAATCGCGCAGCACCTCGATCTCGCCATCGCCGGTGGCGAAGCGCTTCGAGAGCCCTGTCGCACGGAGCAACGGCTCGGGCGAGCGGTCGGAGGCCGGCCGCGTCTCGAGGGGCGCGGGGAGCACGCCGGGCTCACTCATATCGGAGCGCCTCGGCGGGATCGAGCTGGGCCCCCTGACGGCTGGGGAGCAGGGTCGCACCGAGCGAGAGCACCATCGCCAGCGTGACGACGGTGGTGATCTGGAGGGGATCGAACTCCCAGGGGAAGGTCGAGAGCGGGTAGACGTTCTCGGGGAGCGCGTCGATACCGAAGAGGCGCTCGACCCAGCCCTGGATCCAGTCGAGCTGGGTGGTGACGACGACGCCGGCCGCCACGCCGAGGCCGGTCCCCACCAGGCCGATCAGGGTGCCCTCGATGGCGAAGATGCGTTCGATGACGGCGTCGCTCGCTCCCATGGTCTTGAGGATCGCGATGTCGCTCGACTTCTCCATGATCATCATGATGAGGGTCGCCACGATCATGAAGGCGGCGACCACGATGATCATCGTGAGCAGGATGAACATGGTCACCCGCTCGGTCTTGAGCGCCTGGAAGAACGAGGGAAAGAACTGCTTCCAATCGCGGGTGTAGAACGGCAGGCCGAGGGCGGCCTCGGCGTCCTCACCCACGGCCTGGGAGCGGAAGTAGTCCTCGACCAGGACGAGGATGCCCTCGACCTCGTCGTTGCCGCTGCGCCGGAAGTCCTGGGCGGCGGGGAGGTC
>CAYYUT010000453.1:0-3439 GCA_964474935.1 uncultured Spirochaetales bacterium | reverse complement strand
CCGTGGGCGCCCGGCACCTGATGCGCGAGCTTGGCGCGGGGCTCCCGGAGCCGGAGGTGACGAGCTGCGAGCGGCTCTAAGCGCTCGACCTCGACGGGCTGCTCGTGCCGGAGAAGCGACGCCCGACCTGGCTCGCGCAGGCCGCGACAGTGGCGGACACGCCGATGCTCGGGGCGCTCGTGCGATCTCGGGGCGACGAGATGATGTGCGAGCGCCTGCTCGACGCCGACGAGCCGTTCCTGAGCGACCATCGCATGGGCACCACGCCGATCCTCCCCGCGGTGATCGCGCTCGAGTCCTTCTTCGAGCTCGCGCACGCGGCCGCCGGTTGTCGCGCTCGAATCAAGGAGGCGGAGATCCTCACCCCCATGAAGGTCCCCGAGGAGGGCGCGCTGCTCGTCCGACACTGGCGCCGCGGCGAGGCCCTCTGGCTCACCGCGACGCCGCGCCGCCAGGACGGCGTCACGCTGGAGCCGGACCGAGCCTTCGTGCGCGGCCGCTTCGAGCCGGCCCCGCCCACCACTCCGATGGTGCGCCCGCGGCCCGCCGGTCGCCCGCTCTCGGAGCTTCCGCACCGATATCCCTACCCGCCCGAGCCCGATCGCACCCCCGGATCGCACGTCATCTTTCACGGAGAGACCTTCCGCACCCTGCGCGGCGTGTTATCGGCGGGCCCCGGGGGGCTCGCGATCCTCGACGTTCCGAGCCCCCGCGCGGCATTCGAGGGGGCGCCGGGGACCCCGTGGCTTCCCGTCGCGGTGCTCGACGGATGCTTGCAGGCGGCGGGGCTGCTCGCGCGACTTCGCTTCGAGGTCGTCGCGCTGCCGGCCCGCTTCGAGGACGTCGTGGTCCTCCCGGAGAACGCGGCCGAGCCCGGAATGCAGGCCATCCTTCAGATCGAGGGCATGACCCGGACCGATGACCGCGTCCGGTGCCGTCTCGTGCTCTACGGCGAGGACGGCCCGTGGGTCGTGATCCGAACCTACGAGGCCCAGTGCGTGCCAGATCCCGCGGCGGGCATCGTGAGCGCAGCCCGACGGCCCGCCTGAAGGCGCGCGGCCCGAGACGTCAACGCAGACTGCTCCAGAAGTCGCAGTCCTCCGTCTTCAGCGCCGTGCCTGCGACGGGGCTCGCCTCGAGGCTCAGGTACGCTTCGTCGGGCGTCCTGAACACCGGCCAATCCGGGGTCGCATCGCCGTTCGGATCACCCACCGCCGCGAAACGGGTCCAATACCGCGCCATGACCTCCTGGGTGGCGAGGTCGAGCGTCGTGCCCGACACCGCCTCGCCGTCCAGGTGCTGGAACAGATAGAGCAGCTCCGAGGTGTGGTACGCCCCGTACCCGAGCCGCACGTCCTGCGGAAGAAGCTGCCGGAACCGATACGACCACGCCGAGACCCCCGCCGCGGCAGCGACGCGGGCAAACGCGCGATAGGGGCAAGTCACGTTGCGATCGCTCATCAGGGGCACGAGCGCTTCGTGCGCATTGGAGAAGCGGGAAAGCGGGTATTGGCGCAGCGCCGCCGGCGCTACGTTCGCCCCGACCAGCGCCGCGACCGCCTGGGGGTAGGCGGCCGCCGTGACGTTCTCCCAGCGGTGAGAGTATTCGGCATCGTTGGTGCCGAGCAGCATCGGCGTGCCTCGATAGCTGCCCGCCGCGAGCACTTCGAGGGGCGTCGACACGACGACGTGGCCATCGATGCTCGGGAGGAACGCAGCGGAGGCGAGCCCGAGGGGCGCCGAAGCCTCCGCGGTCACCAGGCGCCCCGCATCCGTGGCGCGCAGGCAGGCCATCGTGGGGTCGTCGCCGCAACCGACCTCATCGGCGAGCGCCCGGGCGCGTTCCCGCAAGGAACCCTGCGCCGGAGCGCCCAGCGGGGCGCTGTGAATCGCAACCGCGGTGAACAAGCCCTCGGTCAGCGGGCTGGTCGCGAGCAGGGTGACGTCGCGGCCTCCGCCCGACTGCCCGAAGAGCAGAACCCGGCCCGGGTCGCCGCCGAAGCGCTCGATGTTCCGCTGCACCCACTCGAGCGCCGCGATCTGATCCATGAGCCCGTAGTTCCCGGACGTTCCGTTCGCGCTCTCCGCGTCGAGGGGCGCCATCGCGAGGAAGCCGAGCACGCCCAGACGATAGTTGAGCGTGACCACCACGACGCCGAAGCGACCCGCCAGCCGCTCACCATCGTACAGCGGCGCCCTCGCCCCCGCATTCGTCGCCGACGAGATCGGCTCGCGGGTCGAGCCGAGGAAGTTGCCGCCGCCGTGCAAGAAGACCAGCGCGGGGCTCGGCTCGGCGCCCCCTCGCTTCGGCCTCCAGACATTGAGATACAGGCAATCCTCGCTGCCGATGCTGGTGCCCGGTTCTCGGTCGTCGGACACGGTGACGCCAACCGGCTGCACACACTCCGACGACAGCTCCCGAGCCGGCCGAACGCCGTCCCAGGGCGCGACCGGCTTCGGCGGTTGCCATCGCGCCGCCCCCACGGGCGGGGCGGCGTAGGGCACGCCCAAGTACGCGACCGCTTCATCTTGCTCGACGCCCTCGAGTCGCCCCGCCTCGACCTCGACCTCGAGCGCCCAGGCTACGCCGGCGTCGCGCCCGCCGGCGTCCGCGACGCCCGGCGGCCCGGCGTCCTCGGAGCGGCGCAGCTCGGCCGGCTCGTCGGCCGCACAAGCGGCGAGCAGGACCAGACCGGGCAGGAGCATGCGGGGAGGGTTCGGCATCGCTGGACATAGTGGGCAACATGCGTGCCCGCGTCGAGACCTGGGCTTGGCGACACGACCGCGGACGCTTGGCCGCAGGCGGCGACCAGGCTGCGGACGCGAGGCCGCACCACGGGAGAAGGGCCGGGCGATGAGGCCGGAGCCGTCTCCCGAGCTCGTTGCCCGGAAGCGAGCCTGCGAATGGCGCCGAGCGCTTCGCGACGAGATCGGATCCTGGCGGCCCCGAAGTGAGCGGCCCGGGGATCCACGTCGAGTCTCGGTCAGGGGTCGAGGTCGGGACTTCTCGTGCAGAGTATGCTGACCTGGACGGGATGATCGACCTGTCCGGCAAGGTCGCCCTCGTCACCGGTGGCTCCCGCGGGATCGGACGCGCGTGCGCGTTGGCTCTGGCGGGGGCGGGCGCCGACGTCGCGCTCACGTACCTGCACGCAGGGCCGAACGCGCAGGAGGTCGGCGAGTCGATCCTCGACCTGGGCCGGCGCACGATGGTCGCGAAGGCGGATCTATCGCGGACCGAAGACGTCGAGCTGCTCGTCGCGGCGGTGGCGGACCAGCTCGGGGGGCTCGACATCGTGGTCTCCAACGCAGCCGGGGGCGGATTTCGTTCGCTGCTCGACGTCTCTCCGGAGATTTTCGACTACGCGATGCTCCTGAACGCTCGGTCGTTCCTGCTTCTCGCGCATCACGGTGCGCAGCACCTCGAAAACGCGGATCG
>CAYYUT010000452.1:0-3440 GCA_964474935.1 uncultured Spirochaetales bacterium | reverse complement strand
CGGGCACCCGTCCGCCCGCCTCTGCGAGGGCCCGCTCCAGGGCGGCCCGCTCGTAGGCCGCGAGCGAGAGGGGCAACCCGTCCCGACGGGGAAGCCGGCTCGGGAGCGACTGGGTGCGGGTGAAGGGGAGATCGGCCACGCCGAGGCGCGGGCCGCGGGCCATCGCCAGCCCCGATTCGATGGCGTTCTCGAGCTCGCGAACGTTGCCCGGCCAATCTTGGCCCGTCAGGAGCTCGAGCGCGTCGTCCTCGATGCCCTCGAGAGGAGCGTCGGGCCGGGCATGTTTGCGAAGGAAGTGGTGCACGAGGAGCGGGATGTCCTCGCGCCGCTCGCGGAGCGGCGGAACCTCGAGACGCACGACATTGAGCCGGTAGAACAGATCGCTGCGGAACTCGCCTCGGGCCGCCATCTCGCCGAGCGGCCGGTGCGTCGCGCTCACCACGCGGATGTCCACCTGGACCGATTCGGCCGCACCGACGGGCCGGACCTCCTTCTCCTGGAGCGCGCGCAGCAGCTTGGCCTGGACTCCGAGCGGAATCTCGCCGACCTCGTCGAGAAAGAGCGTGCCGCCGTGGGCGATGCGGAACAGGCCGGGCGCACCGCGGGCCCCGGTGAAGGCCCCCGGCTGGTTCCCGAACAGCTCGCTCTCGATGATGGTCTGGGGCAGTGCCCCGCAATCGACCGGCACGAAGGGCCCAGCGGCACGCGGGCTCACGACGTGGATCGCCCTCGCGACGAGCTCCTTGCCCGTGCCGCTCTCGCCCTGGATCAGGACGTGGCTCTCGTTGTGTCTCAGGCCCTCGATCTTGCGCGCGAGGGCCCACATCGCCGGGGAACGCCCGATCATGGTCGGCTCGGCGCCGCGCTCGGCGAGCTGCTCCTCCAGCTCGCGATTGCGCCGGACGAGCCGACGACGTTCGATCGCCTTCCGCACCGTCGTCCGCACACGCACGTCGTCGAAGGGCTTCTCGAGATAGTCGAAGGCGCCCCGACGCATGCAGCCGACGGCGCTCTCCACGCTCGCGTGGCCGGTCATCATGACCACCTCGACCTCGGGCCGCTCGCGCTTCAGGTGGGCGAGGACCTCGAGACCGTCCTCGCCCCGCATGACGAGGTCGAGCAGCACCACGTCGAGATCTGGATCGTCGAGACGGGGACGCGCCTCGGCAAAGCTCTCCGCCGTCTCGATCCGGTGTCGATCGTCGCGCAGCACACGCTGGATCGAGCGGAGCAGGAGCGGCTCGTCGTCGATCATGAGGATGGTGCCGGGGGCCTCGCGACCGCCCTCCGGGCTCGCGTGGGCTCGATCGACGCGGCGGACGCCCGGGCGGCTGGCCATGCGCATGCCTATCGGTCCCGGATTCGGGACGCTTGAGGCGACGCCGCCGACCCCCGGGTCGCGGCGCCATGCTTGACCCTCCGGAGTGAGTGTCTAACTTCGCGGCGCCCCCAGCGAGGACGTTCTCCTGCGGAAGATCCACGTACTCGTCGTCGACGACGAGGAGCTCTATCGCCGCGCACTCGAACGGGTGCTCGCCCGCGTCGGCTACGTCGTCACGACGGCCCGCGACGCGAGCGAAGCGCTCGAGCACGTGTCGACCCAGCCGATCGACATCGTCCTGTGCGACGTGAAGATGCCCGGGATCAACGGCCACGAGCTCGTGCGCCAGATCCACGAGCTCGAGCCCGATCTGCCCTGCATCGTCGTCACTGGATACTCGAGTCCGGAGAGCTCGCTCGAGGCCCTGCGGGCGGGCGCCTACTGGTATCTGGAGAAGCCGTTCGAGCAGGGGCAGCTCGGGGTGATCCGACGACTCGTCGAGCAGGCGGTCGAACACGGTCGCCTCAAGGCCGAGAACCGGCTGCTCCAGAGCCAGCTCCGCTCCCGCTACCGCTTCGACAACGTCGTGGGCGAGAGCCCCGCGTTGCGTCGCGTGCTCGACGTCGTCGACCGCGTGGCGCGCAGCGACAGCACGGTCCTGATCACGGGCGAGAGTGGCACCGGCAAGGAGCTCGTAGCGAGGGCGATTCACTACAACAGCCCCCGGGCCCATCGTCTGCTCGTGACCGTCAACTGCGGCGCAATCCCGGAAGAGCTGCTCGAGTCGGAGCTGTTCGGGCACGTGCGAGGTGCCTTCACAGGGGCCCTGAGCCCTCGCGAGGGACGCTTCGCCCTCGCCCACGGTGGCACGATCTTCCTCGACGAGATCGGTGACATGAGTCTCAACCTCCAGATCAAGCTCCTCCGGGTGCTCCAGGAGAAGCAGTTCGAGCCCGTCGGCTCGTCGAAGACCCAGACGGTCGACGTACGGGTGATCGCCGCCACGAACCAGGATCTGCCCGGCCTGATCGCCGAGAAACGCTTCCGCGAGGACCTCTTCTACCGCCTGAACGTGATTCCGATCGAGACCCCCGCGCTGCGCGAGCGCAGCGACGACATTCCGCTCCTGGTCGAACACTTCCTGAAGGTGCTCCGCGAGGAGAAGGGCGAGGCCTCCAAGGGCATCGCCCCGGATGCCATGGCGGCCCTCTGCGCCTATCGCTGGCCCGGGAACGTCCGGGAGCTCGAGAATCTGGTGGAGCGACTCGTCATCCTCGGAGGCGAGAGCGAGATCACGCTGGCCGACCTGCCCCGCGACTTCCGAACGGGCTCACCGGCGCCGCTCGACAGCCACCGCCTCCCGCCCGAGGGCCTCTCGTTCAACGAGGTGATCTCGCGCCACGAGCGCTCGCTGATCGAGCAGGCGCTCGACCAGACCGGCTGGAACAAGAACCGGGCGGCCCAGCTCCTCGACCTGAACCGCACCACCCTGATCGAGAAGATCAAGAAGCACAAGCTCGTCGCGCCCGGCGACTGACGGCCCACCGTCGCTCGCGCTCCCGAGAGCGTCGAAGTCCCGACGCTCCTGCCGGCCGCCGGACCGTCCGCCATTCGGGGCGGCACCCGCTCGACGCAGATTCCTGCACCCGGCCCCATCCTTTGCCCGAGCCGGAAAGCGTCGCCGTGCCGCGACGTTGTGTCCTCTCCGAGCCCGCTCTCCGGAGGCCGTCTCGGGCTTTCCATCGAGACGCGGCGTGCCGGTCCGCCGCTTGGCACAGCCCGTGCTTCGGGTGCACGCAGCCTGCAACGGAAGCGGACCGAACCGGTCGGACCCCAGCCGTCACGCAGATCATCACGGCTCATCCAGGGAGGGATTCGATGGAGGCTCTGCTGCGCGAGGCCAAGGAGCGCAACCAGGAGATTCCGGCGACGGTGAAGGAGAGCATCGTGCTCGAGCACACCCCGCTGATCCGTTACATCGTGAACCGCATCGCCGTACGCCTGCCGTCCCACATCGACCTCGAAGACCTCCACAACACGGGCGTCATCGGCCTGATGGACGCGATCGAGAAGTACGACCCCGAGAAGAACTGCAAGTTCAAGACCTACGCCGAGTTCC
>CAYYUT010000451.1:0-3457 GCA_964474935.1 uncultured Spirochaetales bacterium | reverse complement strand
CGCGACCGAGCTGGGGCGACCCCATCGCCTGGGAGACGGCCATCGGCGACCGAGGCGCTGAGCTGTGGGAGATGCTCGGCAGCCCGAAGACCTACGTCTACGTCGCCGGACTCGAGAAGATGCTCGGTGAGCTCGACGCCGTGTTCGCGGAGCTGGCCGGCTCGAAGGACAAATGGGAGCGGCGGAAGGCCGAGCTGATGGCCGGCCGGCGCTGGAGCGAGCTGGTCTACTGAGCCGCGGTCGGGTCGCTCGAGGGGACCGGGAGCACCCTCGTCCGACACCGCATGCGGTGAGCCAGAGCCCGGGAGCGTCCCCATCGGACCGTCTCGGGGACGACGCCACACTGAAAGGAGAGGATCATGGGCGAGGGTCGAGACGAAGCCGAGCTCCGAGACGCGGTCCAGCGCGCCTACGGATCCCTGGCCCGGGATTGCGGGTGTGGGCCCGACGTGAAGACGTACAGCGCCGAGCTCGGCTACAGCCCGACGGAGCTCGAGTCCGTGCCGGAGGGCGCCAACCTGGGACTCGGCTGCGGGAACCCCACGGCGCTCGCCGATCTGCGCCCGGGCGACGTGGCCGTCGATCTCGGGAGCGGCGCGGGCTTCGACGCGTTGCTCGCCGCGGAGCGGGTCGGCGACTCGGGCCGCGTGATCGGGGTCGACATGACCGACGAGATGCTCGACCGCGCGCGGCAGAACGCCAAGCAGGCCGGTCGTGCCAACGTCGAGTTCCGCAAGGGCCTGATCGAGGCGCTCCCCCTCCAGGACGCGAGCGTGGACGTCGTGTTCTCGAACTGCGTGATCAACCTCTCGACCGACAAGCCGGCCGTCTTCCGCGAGGCGTTCCGAGTGCTGCGACCGGGCGGCCGGCTCTTCGTCTCGGATCTCGCGCTCTCGAAGCCGCTGCCTGCCTCGCTCGGCCGCTCGATCGAGGCCTATGTCGGATGCGTGGCGGGCGCGCTCCAGCGCGACACGTATCTCGAGGCGCTGCGCGACGCCGGCTTCGCGGACGTGCGCGTGCTCGGCGAATCGACCTTCGGGCCCGTGCTGCGTTCGCAGTTCCCCGAGATCGCGGCCGCCGTCGAGCAGAGCGACATCGGCTCCCTCGAGGTGGAGGAGGCCGCCGAGTCGGTCCTCAGCCTGAAGCTCGCCGCGCGCAAACCGGGCGGGGATCGGTGACGGAGCGCAGCCGGGCCGCGCTCAGACGGCGACCGAATGGCGGGCGCGGGCGCGAGGCAGATAGGCGTCGAACGCCGCGGCCACCACGCGGACCAGGGGACGGCCCTGCTCGGACAGCCGGAGCCGCCCGTCCTCGAGCGAGATCAGCCCGTCCTCCTGCATGGGATCGAGATCGGCGAGCTCGCTCGCGCACCAGTCGGGAGCGCGCCCGTACCGACGCCCGGCCGCCGCGAGGTCGACCTCGCCGTCGCACATGATGCGCTCGATCACGTGGCCGCGGAGCCTGTCGTCGTCGCACAGGGCGTGGCCCTTGGCGATCGGCAGCGCCGCCTCGTCCGAGACCGCGCGCGTCCAGGCAGCGAGGCTCGGCTCGTTCTGGACGTACCCAGAGGGCGTCCGCCCGATGGCGGTCGCACCGAACCCGATGAGCGTCTCGGCCCGGTCGGTGGTGTAGCCCTGGAAGTTCCGGTGGAGCCTGCCCTCGCGTGCCGCGACGGCGAGGCTGTCGTCGGGGCGCGCGAAATGGTCGAGGCCGATGGCGTCGTAGCCGGCCTGCACGAGGAAGGCCTCCGCCGCGGCGGCCTGGGCGGCGCGTTCTTCCGGACCGGGCAGCGCGCCCTCGGGGATCCGCCGCTGCCGCTTGGCCATCCACGGGACGTGCGCGTAGCCGAAGAGCGCGACGCGATCGGGACGGCTCGCCAGACAGAGATCGAGGGTCCGCGTGAGGGTTCCGACGGTCTGGTGCGGCAGGCCGTAGATGAGATCGACGTTGATGCCGCGCACGCCCACGGCGCGCAGCCCGTCGATCACGTCCGCCACCATCTGGGGCGGCTGCACCCGGTTGATGGCCTGCTGTACGGTCGGATCGAACTCCTGGACACCGAAGCTCGCGCGAGTGAAGCCGAGCCGGCCGATGCGCTCGACCATGGCGTCGGAGAGCGTGCGCGGATCGCTCTCGATCGCGAGCTCCGCCTCCGGAGCGAAGCGGAAACGGCCCCGCAGGTCTTCCATCAGGCGCTCGAGGTCGTCGGGCTCGAGCACGGTGGGCGTACCCCCGCCCCAATGAAGAT
This sequence comes from uncultured Spirochaetales bacterium, assembly GCA_964474935.1. Classification (GTDB taxonomy): domain Bacteria; phylum Myxococcota_A; class UBA9160; order UBA9160; family JAFDDA01; genus CAYYUT01. Next base: position 1,209 of record CAYYUT010000451.1, on the reverse strand, counting down.
GGGACACCTCGAGCCCTGCAGGCAGGGCATCGCACACGAGCTCGATCTCGCGCCGAAGCGTCTCGACGTAGGCCGCCACGGGCTCGTAGCGAGCCACGAGCCGCATGTTGCAGCCGCAGTACCAGCACACCTGACGGCAGAAGGGCAGATGCAGATAGAGGGACACGGGCCGGTCGGGATCGATACGGCCGAGCCACCCGCGATAGGTCTCGGCAGAGAAGCCAGACCCGAAGTGAGGCGCGGTGGGATAGCTCGTGTAGCGTGGCACCGCGGTCGTCGCGTACTTGCCAAGCACGGGATCGAGGCTCATTGGCTCGTCCTCCCTGCGGCGCCGTGGGCGATCTCGAAGCGACAGGCCGGGGCTCCGTCGCGGCAGCAACGAACGTGACGCACCTCGGCGCACGGCGCCACGAGTGCACGGAACAGGCCTTCGAACACCGCCACGTGCCAGGCGCAGCCGGGCATGGCGATCGGATTGTGCGCGATCTCGACCACGTGCGGCGACCCGGGTCGGGCCGTGAACGCACCCGAGCCGGCGAAGGTCCAGGCATTGGCGGCGATTGCGCGCAGCAGCAGACGCGCCGAGGCCCAGGCCGGCAGTCGCGCCAACACGAGTCGCACCGGGCGCGGAATCCGATGGGCCAGCAGGTAGTCGGCCGTACGCGACCCGGCGTCACCTGCCGCCGCGGCCGCCTCGACGGGCGGCAACCGCGCGCAGAGGGCGTCGAAGAGCGACGCCACGACCCGCTCGTCGACCATCGCTTCCGGCGGATCGGAGCGCTGACCGGGACTGCCCGCCGCCGAGCAGACCTCGCGAGCCCGCGCCTCCCCGTGGCGTACGCGCAGGGCGTGCCCGAGTTGGATCACGGCGTTCGGTCCGACCCGTCCAGCGCGCTCGGTCCGCTCGGTCCGCTCGCTCGGCGCCGTGGGGGCCGCCGGCCGATCCAGTGCACCGGGGCTCGCCTCCCCTACCGGCCCGCCGGGCTCGCTCGCGACCCGGGCGGCGCCGCCGGCACGGCGGCGCGGCAGGGCCGCCGTGCTCACGCCGAAGGCCCTTCGGCCCGGCGCAGCGTGACGACCTCTCCCGCCAGCGCCGTATCCGGAAGCTGCTCGTCGCCCCCCCCGCAGGCCCGGACGTCGGCCGCCCGCTCGGCACGACCGCGCGCTGCGCGATCCGCCGAGGCCTCACAGTCGAGGAGCTGAGCCGGG
>CAYYUT010000450.1:0-3469 GCA_964474935.1 uncultured Spirochaetales bacterium | reverse complement strand
GGTTCACCGGACGGCGCTTGCAAGCCGAGGATCAGCAGGTGCTCGGCGAGCCAGCCCTCGTCGCGGGCCATCGTGGAGGTGATCCGCAGCGCGAAGCACTTCTTTCCGAGCAGCGCGTTGCCGCCGTAGCCCGAGCCGAACGACCAGATCTCGCGGGTCTCGGGGAAATGGACGATGTACTTGTTGTCCGCATTGCAGGGCCAGGCCACGTCCTTCTGGCCGGGCTCGAGCGGCATTCCCACCGAGTGGACGCAGGGGACGAACGTGCCCTCGTCGCCGAGGATGTCGAGGACCGGCTGACCCATGCGGGTCATGATCTTCATGTTGGTGACGACGTACGGGGAGTCGGTGATCTCGACACCGATGTGCGCGATGTGCGAACCGAGGGGCCCCATGCTGAAGGGCACGACGTACATCGTGCGACCCTTCATGCAGCCTTCGAAGAGACCCGCGAGGGTCTTTCGCATCTCGGCCGGGTCGCGCCAGTGGTTGGTGGGGCCGGCATCCTTCTCTTGCTCGGAGCAGATGAATGTCCGGTCTTCGACCCGGGCGACGTCCGGCGGGTCGGACCGCACGAGATAGCTGTTCGGTCGCTTCGCCTCGTCGAGGCGTCGGGCGGAGCCCTCGCGCACCATGATGTCCCACATCGCGTCGTACTCTGCGTCCGAGCCGTCGCACCAGTGGATCTTCTCGGGTTGACAGAGCCGGGCCATCTCATCGACCCACGTCTTGAGCTTCGCGTTGTTCGTCATGGCGTCAGTTCTCCCGAATGATCCGATCCCGGTGTGGGGAGGGGTTGGTGTCGAGTGCAATTGGATGACGGTGCGGGCGAGGCACGTCGATCTCCTTCACGGCATTCCGTCGAGACACGAACCGAACTTCGCAGCCACCGCGCCGCCGGTCTGTCGTCGCGACGAGGCCACTCCATCGCCTGGGGCCCCATCTCACCACGACCCCGCCCTGGCCCCACGACGGTCCCGCGACCGTGCGGAAGGCCGGGCGTCGCCGGGCCCGGCCCCGATGGCCGGGGACACGGGCAGCGGTGCTTTGGCAAGCTTCGGGCCGTGCCTTGACGCAGCGAGTTATAGCATCGTTCGAGGGCGTCTTCCGCACGGTCGCGCAGCCGACGGACGGGAGGGAGGCGCGCCCTGGCAGACCGATCAGCGGCAGATCATCCGTGTCGGCGGCGTCCGCTGACATTCCAGCGAGGCGGTGACGCCCACGGCCAGGATGGCGCATGCGTTGGCCACGGCCTGGTACTCGGCCTCGTCCTGGGTCGCCGCCGATACCGTCCGACACACGTCGCGACCCCGGAACACCATGCACGCTTCGCACTCCACGCCGGCGTGGGCGATCGTGAATCGGTACAGGGTGAACGCGCCGAGGACGGCCACGGCCACTGCGATCAGGGTGGAGCGCACGGTGCAAGACTAGCTCACCCGGTGGCGCACCCGGATCGAGCGCCGACCCGCCGGCCCCGCCGCCTTCGATCGCGCCGCATGCGGAGTCGATCGCCGCCCCCGGCCCGATACGCCCGGGGCTCGCGCCGTGCCCGCCGATGGAGCGAGACGAGCTCGAAGCCGAGGTAGACGAGACAGATCGATCCCAGCATCGTGATCCAGCCGTCCATGCACGGGAGTGCCATCGAGCCCCGCCGGGGTGTCGCCGGCGCCGTGCAGCGGCGGCCCTGCATGCAGCCTGCGCACGGCTCGCGACGCGGATGCCCATCCGTCGTATGGTCGTATCTTGGACGACACAAGGAGGCCCCGCATGACCGACGAATTCGAGCGAGCCGAGCCGACGGGCGATGCGAAGGAGGAGGCGGCGGAAGACCGTTCTGGCCCGGCCGGCCCGGGTGGTGCGCCGCCCGGGTCCCGCAGCCGGGACGAGCCACGCATCGAACGTCGGGCGACGCTCGTCCGTCTGCTCCTGACCCTTCTCTTCTACGCGATCGCGGAGACGGTGGGCGCACTCCTGAGCCTGCTCGTGATCTTCGAGCTCGGCTACACGCTCGTCACGGAACGCGCGCCGAGCTATTCGATCCGGCGCTTCGCGAACCAGGTGGTCGCCTATCTGTACCGCGTCTACCGCTACGTCACCTACAACGAGAGCGAGCCACCCTTTCCCTTCCGCGACTTCCCGGCCGAGCTCGAGCCCCCGACGGAAGCCTACGGCCGGCGCGATGGAAGCGTGCCGGGCCTCTCCGATCGTCCGGGCTGAGCACGGGCGGTGACCCGGGCCCCACGGCCAGCGGGTATCCTGGGGTGACGATGGAAGCGTCGCCCGCCACCCGACCTCGCCCCCAGGGCATCCGCATCGCGGTGCGGGGCATCCAGATGGCCGAGGCCCTGTGCGTCGCGGGCGGCGTATTCGTTGCGGTCTGGTGGCGCCGCCCCGGCAGGGACCGGACCCTGCGCGCTCTCGGCCGCGCCAGCCTCGCGCTCTGCACCCGGCTCGGCGCCACCTTCATCAAGGTCGGCCAGATCGTGTCGACGCGGAGCGACCTGCTCCCGAACCCGCTCGTCAGCGAGCTCTCCGCCCTCCAGGACCGGGTGGCCCCCTTTCCCTTCGAAACGGCGCGCGAGATCGTCGAGCGCGAGCTCGGCGCGCCGCTCACGGATCGGTTCGACGGTTTCGAGCCGATCCCCGTCGCGGCGGCCTCGGTCGCGCAGGTCCACCGCGCCCGCTGGCGCGAGACCGGCGAGGTGGTCGCCGTGAAGATCCGACGCCCCGACATCGCGGAGAAGGTCGCGCTCGACCGCGCGATCCTGATCTTCGTGGCCCGTCAGCTCGAGCGCTTCGTGCCCACGCTGCGCCTGCTCGCCCTGGAGGAGGCCACCGAGAGCTTCTGCAGCGCCGTCGAAGCCCAGATCGACCTACGCCGCGAGCTGGCCAACAACCACCGCTTCCAGACCCTCTTCGCCGACGATCCCGACGTGCGATTCCCCCGGCCCATCGACGCCGGGTGCACCGAGTCGGTGCTGACGATGGAGTTCGTCAACGGGATCCCGGAGTCGCGTCTCGCGGCGAGCGGTGTGGACGTCCGACGCCTCGTCCAGGCGGGGCTCCGCGGGGTCTCGCGCATGATCTTCCAGCACGGCTTCGTCCATGCCGACCTCCATCCGGGCAATCTGCGCTTCGAGGCGCCAGGCCGGATCTACGCGCTCGATCTCGGACTGGTGGGCGAGATCGAGGACCGCGACCGCGAGAACCTGGCCCGCATGCTCTTCGCGCTGGCCACCGGCGACGGCCCGACCGTGGCCCGGATCTTCGCCGAGGAGTCGCCCCACGCGGCGATCCGCGACTACGCGGCCTACGAGCGGGACATCGCCCGCTTCGTCGACGCGGTGCGACGGAAGGGACTGGGGCAGCTCCAGCTCGCCGCCGAGATCGGACGGATCTTCGACATCCTGAGACGGCACCGGGTGCAGGCGCGAGCCCACATGACGATGGTGAACCTCGCCATCAT
>CAYYUT010000449.1:0-3482 GCA_964474935.1 uncultured Spirochaetales bacterium | reverse complement strand
CGGAGGCCGCGCAGACCGTCGAGACCATCTGGGGACTGCATGCGCGAGGGCGCGGTCTGGCGCTCGACGACTTCGGAACCGGCTACTCGAGCCTGAGCTATCTGCGTCGCCTGCCGGTCTCCCGGCTCAAGATCGACCGATCCTTCCTGAGCGAGGTGCCGCGCGACGCGAGCGCCTCGGCCCTGGCGGCGGGGATCATCCGCCTCGCCCACAGCCTCGATCTCGACGTGGTGGCCGAGGGAGTCGAGGACGAGGGTCAGGTCGAGTTCCTGCGCGCGCACGACTGCGACGAGCTCCAGGGCTATCTGCTCGGAAGACCGGCGCCGCCCGAAGAGATCGAGAAGCTGCTCGAGCACGAAAAGGAGACTCCATGAACGATCCGAACCCGTTCTCTGGGCTCGAAGCCACGATCCGGGCCGCGAAGGTCCTCGGCCTCGGGTTCGAACCGATCGCCGGCCCGCCGACCTTCGATCGCGGTCGAGCCGACGTGTCCTTCGAGTGCTCGGTCCCGGTGCTCGCGGAATGGTGTCGCGACGCCGAGCTGGCGCTGCTCGGCCCGGACCACGCCGATGCCCAGGTGCTCGTGGCCTTCCAGAAGGAGGCCCACCTCGCTCGCGTGGCACGGCGCTTCGACCAGATCGCCCGCGAGGTGTCCGAGCTGCGCATCCTCCTCACCGGCAAGGGCTTCGGTCCGCTCGCTGGCGCCGAGCAACGCGACGTGGCCGGGACCCCCTTCGAGCGCGAGTGGGTTCTTTCGATCGTCTCGGAGGCCGAGGCCTCGCTGGTGGCCGCGCGCGAGCTCGGTGGCGAGGGGGCCCGACGCCGGGCTCGCACGCGTCGCTTCGCCGGGGTGTGCACCCGCGAGCGGAGTCTCGTCGAGAAGGTCCACGCCGAGCTCTGGGCGTGGGCCGGCGAGCTGCCCGCGGCCTCCTAGCCCTCCCCTCCGCGCGGGCCGGGCCGCGCGGATCGGATCTGTGGTATGTCTCGCGCCCGATCCGAGGTGCGGGAGCAGATTCATGGCCGCCGCCGCGCGTCGCCGAGCCCGACGGTCTTCCGGCATGCGACGCCGCCCGCGGGGCGCGCGACGCCCCGAGCAGACCGGAGCCCAGTCGGGAGCGCCCCGCAGCCTTCGCGCGTCGGATCTGGCTCCGGTGGCCATCCGGTTCGTGCTGGCCTGTCTGGTGCTCGGATGGATCGTGGTCGAGCTCCGGGACCCGATCCATGGTCTCGTCGCTCGCCTCACCCGCGACATCGCCTTCCTGACGAGCGCGCCCGGCCTCTTCTCGGGATTGCGCTGGGACGCCGAGCTCGAGCGCTTCGTGTTGGGATCGGGCGCGCTCGGCACGTCGGTCGCGGCCCGCTCGGTCTCGCTTCCCTTCCTGCTCGTGCTGCCCGCCGCTGCGAGCTTCGCCCTGCCGGCGCGGCACCGCATCCGCCGGGCGATCGTGATGTCGGGCGTGTGTCTGGTCGTTGCGAGCGCGATCCTCTCTCAGGACATCCTGGCCCTGCTCGACCGATCGCTCGCCGAGCGGGCGGTCTCGGTCTTTCCGGAGTGGCGGGTGGCGTTCCTGAGGCAATGGCTTGCCCTCGGCTGGGACCTGGCGATGATCGCGGTCCCGACCGCGGCGTGCGTGTGGGCCCTGTGGCCCGTCCTCGCGCCCGCCCGGCCGGTGACACCGGAGCGGAGACCGCCCGCGCCCACGGAACGCACGGGATCGCTCCGCCTCGGCTCTCGGCGGCTCGCGGCGCTGGCCGGCGCGGCCCTGCTGGCCCTGCTCGTGCTCGATGCATGGATCGATCGCCGGCTCGGTGCCCCACAGCTCGAGCGCCGCTTCCTCGAAGCGCTCGCCGAGCGGGATTCCGATCTGCCCGACTATTTCCTCGGTTCGGGGCGCCGCGCGCTCGCGTCCGGACGCTGGCGTGATGCCGGGCTCTACTTCGAGCGGGCCGTCCTGTTCGAGGCGAGCCGCACGCAGGCCCGCGACGGCCTCGCGAGCCTCGAGTCGGCCATGGCGCGACGCGAGGCCCGCCGAGCGCAGGAGGGCGCCCCGTGAGCGGCCCTGCGCTTCGCTTCGCGCTCCTCTTCCCGGCGCTCCTCGCCGTGCTCACCGTCCTGGTGCGCACCCCCTGGGTGCTCGAGACCCTGCGCGATCCGCTCTGCGCCGGGCTGGCGCAGGCCGTGGGCGCGCTGCTCTCGTTCGTCGGCACGGGCAGCCGGGTCGAGGGCACCCTCGTGTCCCTGCCCGGGGGAGCGATCGAGATCGTCTACGACTGCGACGGGGTGGGCCTGGCCTGCTTCTTCGTGGCCGCCGCCCTGGCCTTCCCCCAGGTTCGCTGGCGACTGGGCCTCCCCGGGCTCGGTCTCGGCATCCTCGTCATCACGGCGGCCAACTTGTTCCGTCTGAGCGTGCTCGGCTGGCTCTACAGCGTCGAGAAGGACTGGTTCGAGTTCGCGCACGCCTATCTGTTCCAGGGCTTCGTGGTGGTGGTGACCCTGGTGACCTGGCTGATGTGGGTCCAGAGCGTGCGAGCGCCCGCGCCCGACCCGGTGGAGAGCGGGTGATGCGCCGAACGATCAGTCGGCGGCGGTCGGAGGCGGATCGTCGGGCGCGGCGCCGTCGGCCGCTCCGCGGGCGTCTCTGAGCTCGTCGAGCACCCAGCGCACCTGGGGGTCGGCGCCTCCCGAGACCACGCTCGAGCCGTCGAGCGAGCGGAGGTCGGCCTGGGTGAGGTCGACGCGCGGGGCGAAGGCGGCCTGGTGGAAGGCCTCGACGAGACGGCGGGCCAGCAGGCCGTGGTCGGCTTCGCCGGCTTCGAGCGCCGCGTCGGCGCAGCGCAGCACCGATCCGCGCAGTCCGCGCAGGCAGGCGACGAGGCCCTCGCCGCGGCTGTCGATACGGACCTCGAACCCCGTGTCGGCCCGGGCGAAGCGCGGCGAGCGCTCGAGCCGACGCCGCGCCTCTCTGGCGGCCGCCGCGTCCGAGGTCCGGAAGCGCACCGGGAGCGCATGGCCTTGCCGCCGGATCACGCCCGGGTCGGCCTGCCAGGCCCGGTCGTAGAGCGTGGCGGCGCGCGCCGTGTCGCCGAGCGCGGCGTGCGCACGCGCCGCGCTGGCGGCGATCCGGGCCCGGAGCAGCCGCTCCCAGAGCGGGAGACCGGCCATCGCGAGCTCGGCCCGCTCGATGGCCAGCTGATGGCGACCGGCGACCGCAGCCGCCTCGGCCGCGAACGCGACGGCGTAGGCGCTCGCGCCCTCGGGTGGCGCCTCGATCGAGAGCCGGCGCAGGCTCGTCTCGATCACGCCGGGCCCGAGCAGCTCGACGAGATCGAGCTCGATCCATTCGGGGATGGGCACGCGCCCCGAGGCGTGGGGAACCAGTCGGCTCTCGAGGAGGCGTCGGTCGGCGAAGTGGCGCACCGCATGGCGTCCCGAACGCCCGGCGCGCCAGCCATCCAAAAAGCGGGGTCGCGTCCGCCCCCAT
>CAYYUT010000448.1:0-3494 GCA_964474935.1 uncultured Spirochaetales bacterium | reverse complement strand
CTCGAGGACCTGATCCCGCGCGTCGAGATGGCCGACACGGCCGAGTGGCTCGACCAGTGCCGCGAATGGCGACGGCGCTTCCCGCTCCGCTACCCGAAGCAGGGCGGGCTGCGGGCCCAGCACGTCCTCGACCGGCTGCACCACGTGTCGGGTGGGGACGCGGTGATCACGACCGACGTGGGCCAGCACCAGATGTGGGCTGCCCAGTTCTGCCTCTCCAAGTCGAACCGACACTGGCTGTCGTCGGGTGGGGCCGGGACGATGGGCTACGGCATGCCCTCGGCCATCGGCGCTCAGTTCGGCTGCCCCGAGAAGGACGTGTGGGCGGTGGTCGGAGACGGCGGCTTCCAGATGACGCTCTCCGAGCTCGCCACGGCCGCGGTCCACAAGCTCCCGGTGAAGGTGCTGATCGTGAACAACAACTTTCTCGGGATGGTTCGCCAGTGGCAGGAGCTCTTCTTCGAGAACCGCCTCTCGGGTGTCGACCTCGAAGGCAATCCCGACTTCGTGAAGCTGGCACAGGCCTACGGCATCAAGGCCTGGCGCATCCGACGTCCAGGGGACGTCGACCGGATCCTGAAGCAGGCCCACGCCTACCGCGAGGGACCCTGCGTCGTGGTGGCCGAGGTGGTGAAGGAGGACAACGTCTTCCCGATGATCCCCGCCGGCGCTCCGCTGGCCCACATGATCATCGAACGCCCGAAGGAAAAGCTCGCGAAGCCGAGCGGGAGCACGTGATGAGCGGGACCAGCGCCATGGCGCTCCAGGCAGGAGAGATCCCGCCGGAACAGGACGGGCGTCACATCCACACGATCTCGCTCTTCGTGCACAACCGGCCCGGCGTGCTGGTGCGGACCGCATTGGTGTTCTCGCGCCGTGGCTACAACATCGAGAGCCTGGTGGTGAGCCCTGCGGCACAGGGCGACTTCTCGCGGATGACGATCACCTGCTCGGGCGATCCAGAGACGCTCGAGCAGATCATCAAACAGCTGGCGAAGCTGGTCGACGTGGTGCACGCGATCGATCACACCGGCGACCAGTCCTACGAGACCGAGATCGCGCTCGTGAAGCTGCACACGGCTCTCGAAGAACGTGGCCAGGCGCTCCAGATCGCCGAGCACTTCAAGGCCAAGGTGGTCGACTACGGTACGGACTCGCTGATCCTGCAGGTGCACGGCTCGAGCGAGAAGCTCGATGCCTTCCTCGCGCTGCTCCAGCCGATCGGCCTGGCCGAGCTGGTGCGGGCGGGGAATATCCTGATGGCAGGCGGCATGCCACTCCCCTCTGCCGCTACATCGGCGCCGGTCGACCGACCGTACCCCGAAAGAGCGAGCGGGGTCGATGGAACCTCCATCGACCCCGCTCTTTCGCGTGCGGCCCCTGTCGAAAACGAAGCCTTCGCGGCGATCCGTTTCCCTCCGTCCTGAGTGTTCGGATTTCTCGACAAAGCCTTGAGGGTCCATTCCGCTTCTCTCGACGGCAACGAAGCCGCAGAGCGGAGGCAGGCGACGTGTCGACGTCCACGGAAATCGAAGGCAGCGCACGCGAACTGCGTTCGCTCCGGCGCATGGCCGACGGCGCCAGACCGCGGGCGTGCGGGCCCCGGCAAGCGCACGAAGCCGTGCGCCCCCGCTTCGGCGCACGGCCCCGCCGGCCGATACACGGGGCGGGCCGCCATGCGCGAACGCCCGAACGGAGAGCCATCGATGCCTTTCTGGTCGCGCCGACGACGGCAACCCGAGAGCGAGGCCGAACTGCCCGCCCACCCGGATGCCGAGCGCCCCGCCCACGGGTCGGCTCCCGCGGCTGGCGCCGAGGAGCTCGAGCTGGCGCTCGACACCCTGGCCGGGCTGCTCCGGGCCTACGGTTCGGGCGCTTTCGATCTCGAGGGCGTCGAGGCCGAAGGCATCCGCGAGGCGTCCGAGCGTTGGGCCCAGCATCTTCTGGTCGGAACCGACGAGCCCGGGAAGACCCGGATCGAGACGGCCGACGAGGAACGCGGCGAGGACAGCGGGGCGCGGGCTCGACGCCGGACCAACTGGAACGGAATCCGACACTTCTTCACGGGCCATCGAGAGAAGGAAGGACGCTACGTCCGCGAGAGCCTGACCGACCTGCGCGACGCGATCTGGGCCTTCATCCAGGCGCTCTCCCGCACCGCGATGGCCGAGCGGGGTGAAGAGGGGCGCGTGATGCGCCAGATGCATCGCCTGCGTGTCGCCGTCGAACGCGACTCGAGCCGCGAGCTCAAGCAACAGGCGCTGGCGGCGGTGCAGCTGCTGCAGGAGATCTCGGACCAACGGCGCGAACGCCACCAGCTCGAGATGGCCGCACTGGGGAAGCGTGTCGAGGCGATGCGCGACCAGCTCGAGGACGTCCAGCAACAGGCGTCGCTCGACGCGCTCACCGGACTCGCGAACCGCGCCCAGTTCGACTCCCAGATCCAGCGCATCGTCGATCTCGGGGTGCTGTTCGGGCGGCCCGCCAGCCTGCTGATGGTCGATCTCGACCACTTCAAGTGGGTCAACGACAACCACGGGCATCTGGCGGGGGATGCCGTTCTGCGTGCGGTGGCCGATCAGCTCCGACGGGTGTTCCTGCGCAAGGACGACTTCGTGGCGCGCTTCGGCGGCGAGGAATTCGCGGTGCTGATCCGCGACGACGGCAGCGAGGTGGTGGAGCTCGCGGCCGAGCGCATCCTCCAGGCCATCCGCGATCTGACGGTGCCCCACGGCCGCACCACCCTGCGGGTGACGGCCTCGGTCGGGGCGGCCCCCCTCGTACCGGGGGAGTCGTCGAACGACTGGATCGAGCGCGCCGCCCGCGCCCTCTACGCCGCCAAGCAGGGCGGTCGCGACCGCCACGTGGTCGCCGATCGCGCCACGCGAGCGTCCTGAGGAGAGCCTCGCCGCCGCCGCCGCACCCTGGCGATCGCCTCGGGCCGTCGACACGGCAGCGATCCAGGTCCGGACAGCCCGGCAGCCCCCCGCCCCGGGGCGTCTCTACTCGGCCACCTCGCAGCGGAGAGCGCCGTCCGGACCTCGCTCGCAGCGCGGATCCTCGGCGGGAAAGGCCGGCTCCACGTCGAGCGTCCGGCGCACCAGCGGGCAGATCAGGAGATCGTCCTTCACGTAGCAGCCGCGGCCGACCTGGGGCGCGGTGGCCCGGAACCGGCAGTCGCACTCGCATGGAGGCGTGGCGACGTTCACGATGGGCGGCTCCGGCATGCAGCCGGAGGCCCCCGACAAGCCCCAGCACGCCATGAGCAGGAGGGCTAGCCAGCGAGGCATCGAACCAGACATCGGTCGCTCCTTGGCGGGGGGTGGAGCACCGAGACTATCACGGCCGATCGCCAGAGCTTCGGGATCCGGCCGCCCGGCGCGCCCCTGTCGCGGCGGCCCCCGACCGGCTGGAACCTCTCGGGAGGGGAGGCATCGTAGAGCCATGTCCAACCGCATCCGGCGCGCCTCCGCGCTGCCCGCCCGCGAGATCAC
>CAYYUT010000447.1:0-3496 GCA_964474935.1 uncultured Spirochaetales bacterium | reverse complement strand
GGCGTGTAACGATCGGCGGCCTCCGGTCGGCGACCGGCACCGGTGATTCTCGCGAGCGCCGCGGCGAGGGTTCCCTGGACGCTCGGCGGACCGGCGGCCTGACTCTGCCAGCCACAGAAGGCGGCACCGTCGTACTCGAGGGTCGCGCGGTAGGTCGAGGGCACGGCTCAGGCGCGAGCGAAGCGCGCCTCCGCGAGCTCGAGGGCGCTCGAGACGACCAGACGCGGCGCGTCCGCCGCCAGCCAGAGCCGCAGGCCCCGCGCCCCGGCCCCACGCACGTGGCCCACCCGCACGAACTCGCTTCCCGTGACGGCGCGGGTCCGGAGATCGGCGCCATCGCTGTGGGCGAGCGCGACCCCCGGCGATTTCTCGAGGAGGCCGGTCGCCTCCTCGGGCGACAGCTCACGTTCGAGCTCGATCCAGAGTGACGCGCACTCGCCGGTGAACACGGGGACCCGGACGAGGGAGACGTCCATCTGCGGCACCCCGCCAAGGACCGCAGCGAGCTCGCGTGCCACCCGGCTCTCGGCCTCGCTCGGGCTGGCGCCCGGTGCGGGGTCGGACCGGCCGGGTGCTCCGGGCTGGCAGTCGAACGCCACCGGCCAGGGGAAGACCGGGGGAGGCTCGATCTCCTGCTGGTTGAGGAGCGCGGCGGTCTCGAGCGAGAGCGCGTCGACACCCCGCCGTCCACCGCGGATGGCCGATTCGAGCCCGGTCCCCACCACGCGCTCGATTCCGGCCGCACGGGCGAGCGGCCGCAGCACCAACGCCCACGCGAGCGTCACCCCTCCGATCACGCTCACGAGCGGCGCCGTCGTCGCCGGCTCGGGCGCGTCACCGGGGAGCCAACGCGGCACCTCGTCGGCCCCGGCGAAGGCGCCCGACAGATCGAGACAGGGCACCCGGCTGGCGAGGGCGCGGCGGGCCAGCCCGCGCGATGCGTCGCGCGGCGTGCACAGGAAGAGCAGATCCAATCCGTCGAAGCGTTCGGGGGCACGCTCGGCCATGACCGGGTCGTCGCGGAAATCGACCACGGCGCCCTCGGAGCCCTCGCCCGACCAGGCCACGAGCTCGGCCACCGGAAAGCGGCGGCGCTCCAGCTCCTCGAGGAGCTGGCACCCCACGGCCCCGAGCGCTCCCGCAACGGCGACCCGCAACGCGCCCGGGCCGCTCACGAGCCGAGCGCGGCGAGCACCCGGTCGCCCATCGCGCGACAGCCGATCGCCTCCCGGGTGTCGCCCTCGAGGAGCAGATCGCCGGTGCGATGGCCGTCGCCGAGGACGCGGGCGACCGCAGCGTCGACGGCCCGGGCCGCCTCGTGCGCGCCGAGCGAGTGCTCGAGGAGCATCGCGGCCGAGAGGATGGTGGCGAGCGGATTGGCGCGGTCCTGGCCCGCGAGATCGGGCGCCGATCCGTGGACGGGCTCGAAGAGTCCCACACCACCCTCCCCGAGGCTCGCCGATGGCAGCATACCGAGCGATCCCGTCACCATGGCGGCTTCGTCCGACAGGATGTCGCCGAAGAGGTTGCCGGTCACCACGACGTCGAAGCGACGCGGGTCGCGCACCAGCAGCATGGCGCAGGAATCGACCAGCTGGTGCGCCAGCTCGATCCCGGGGTAGTCGCGCGCGACCTCGTTCACCACCTCGACCCAGAGCTGCGACACCTCGAGCACGTTGGCCTTGTGGACGTGGGTGACGTGGCGCCGGCGCTCTCCGGCCGCCTCGAAGGCGACGCGGGCGATGCGGGCCACCTCGGCCTCGTCGTAGACCATGGTGTTCCGCGCCTCGCGGCGACCCTCGACGGTCCCGCGCCCCCTCGGCTCGCCGAAGTAGATCCCACCGGTGAGCTCGCGCACCACCAGCAGATCGGTGCCCTCCACCACCTCGGGACGCAGCGTCGAGGCTCCGACCAGCGCCGGAAAGACCGTGGCGGGCCGCAGATTGGCGAAGAGTCCGAGCTCCTTGCGGATGCGCAGCAGGCCTCGCTCGGGACGCGTCTCGACCGGAAGATCGTCCCAGGCGGGACCACCCACCGCCCCGAGCAGCACCGCGCCCGCCTGGCGTGCGGCCTCGACGGTGGCGTCGTCGAGCGGGGTGCCGAGGGCGTCGATCGCCGCCCCCCCGATCAGTCCCTCGTCGAACTCGAGCTTGAGGCCGAAGCGGCCGTCGCACGCCTCGAGCACGCGGCGCGCCTCGCGCACCACCTCGGGACCGATCCCGTCTCCGGGCAGCAGCAGGATTCGATGCATCGGACTCCTCAGATTCCCTTGGGCTCGGCGCTCGCGTGACGTCGCTTGTGCCACTCGAGCTTGTTCAGGGCGTGCACATAGGCCTTGCCGCTCGCGACCAGCACGTCGGGATCCGCCCCGTGGCCGATCACGCGACGCCCCCCTTCGGCGAGCGTCACCGACACCTCGCCCTGCGCGTCCATGCCTCCCGTGATCGCGTTCACCTGGTACCGGATCAGCTCGCTCTTCGTCTCCGAGAGCTCGGCGATCGCCTTGAAGATGGCATCGACCGGCCCGATGCCCTGAGCGGTGCCCTTGCGCGGCTCGCCGTCGATCGAGAGCGCCACGGTCGCGGTGGGGACCGAGAAGGTGCCGGAGAGGATCGAGAGGTCGCCGAGCGAGAAGCGGTCGTCGCCGCGGCTCACCGTGTTCGCGACCAACGCCTCGATGTCCTCGTTGTAGATCGTCTTCTTCTTGTCGGCGAGCGCCTTGAAGCGGGTGAAGGTCTCCTCGAAGGCCTCGCCGGCGAGGTCGAAGCCCAGCTCGAGCAGCCGCTCGCGGAAGGCGTGGCGTCCCGAGTGCTTTCCGAGCACCAGCTCGTTCGACGGCCGCCCGATCGATTCGGGCGTCATGATCTCGTAGGTCATCTTGTTCTTGAGGACGCCGTCCTGGTGGATCCCGGCCTCGTGGGCAAAGGCGTTGTCGCCCACCACCGCCTTGTTCGGCTGGACCGGCACTCCGATGATGGTCGAGAGCAGCCGGCTCGTCGGATAGATCTCCTGGGTCCGGATGCCCGTCGAGAGGCCGGCGAACACGTCGGGCCGGGTCTGGATCGCCATCACGACCTCTTCCATCGAGGTGTTGCCCGCGCGCTCGCCGATGCCGTTCACCGTGCATTCGACCTGCCGAGCGCCCGCGAGGATGGCCGACAGGCTGTTGGCCACCGCGAGCCCGAGATCATCGTGACAGTGCAGGCTGAAGACCGCGCGCTCCGAGCCCGGGATCCGGTCGCGCAGGAAACCGATGAGATTCGCATACTCGGGGGGCGTGGTGTATCCCACCGTATCGGGCACGTTCAGGGTCGAGGCGCCGGCCTCGAGCGCCACCCCGAACACCTGCACGAGATAGTCCCAGTCGGAGCGCGTGGCGTCCTCGGCCGAGAACTCGACGTCGTCGCAGTACTCGCGGGCCTGACGGACCGCGCGATCCACCTCTTCGAGCACCTGCTCGCGGCTCAGCCGGAGCTTGTGCTCGAGATGGATGTCG
>CAYYUT010000446.1:0-3513 GCA_964474935.1 uncultured Spirochaetales bacterium | reverse complement strand
AGGTCGCCGGCGTGCGCGGGGGCAAGGGCGGCGGCCGCCCGGACTTCGCCCAGGCCGGCTGAAGCGAGCCGGGGCTCATCGACGAGGCATTCGAGAAGCTCCGCGCGCTGGTGAGGGACAAGGGATGAACGACTACGTGGCCGACCCCTTCGTGGTGGCGCGGCGAGCGACCCGGGAGGTCCGGGTGGGCGACGTCGGCGTCGGGGGTGAGAACCCGATCCGGGTGCAGTCGATGACCACGACCCCGACCCTCGACACCGTCGCGACGGCCGACCAGGCCGAGCGGATGGTCGCCGCGGGCTGCGAGATCGTGCGGATCACGGCGCCCTCGATCCGGGACGCCGAGAATCTGGCCGCCATCCGCAAGGAGCTCGACGCGCGCGGCGTGCGCGTGCCGCTCGTGGCCGACATCCACTACACGCCGAACGCCGCCATGGAGGCCGCGCTCCACGTTGAGAAGGTTCGGGTCAATCCCGGCAACTACGCCGACAAGAAGAAGTTCGAAGTCCGCGAGTACACCGATTCCGAGTACGCCGCCGAGCTCGAGCGGGTGGCCGAACGCTTCGTCCCGCTGGTGCGTCGCTGCAAGGAGCTCGGCCGCGCCATGCGCATCGGCACCAACCACGGCTCGCTCTCCGACCGCATCATGAACCGCTTCGGCGATACGCCGGCCGGGATGGTCGCCTCGGCACTCGAGTTCCTCGACGTGTGCGAGGCCGAGGGCTTCCACGAGGTCGTCTTCAGCATGAAGGCGAGCAATCCCCAGGTGGCCATCCAGGCCTATCGACTCCTTGCCGCCGAGCTCGCCGGCCGCTCGGAGGGTGCGCCTGACTATCCCTTCCACGTCGGCGTCACGGAAGCGGGCGATGGTGAAGACGGTCGCATCAAGAGCGCCATCGGGATCGGGTCGCTCCTCGAAGACGGCATCGGCGACACGATCCGGGTCTCGCTGACCGAGGATCCGGTGAAGGAGATTCCGGTCGCGCGCGCGCTGGCGGCTCGCTACGACGCCCGCTGGGCGTCTGCGTCGGGAGGGGCCTCTCCGCTCGAGGCGGGGACGCGCCACGTCGACGACCCGTACGCCCACCTTCGGCGCGCGACGCAGCCGGTGCGGAGCGGTGCGATCGAGCTCGGCGGTGGCGCCGATGTCGTGGCCGAGCTGGAGCTCGGGCCGGCGCCCCCCGACGCCGAAGCCGCGACGGAGCAGCTCTTGGCCGGCCTCGCCAGCCAGCCCAACCTCGCGTGCGAGGGCGTGCTCGTGGATGCGCGCGACTCCGATGCGCTCGAGCGCGCCCGTGCCTTCGAAGAGGTGCTGGGCCGGCGGGCGCCCGACATCCCGCTCGTGGTGCGCTTCGAGACGCTGGACGACGGGGACGCGATTCCGGGTGCGCGCTGGGTGGTCGAGGTCGGTGACGGCGACGCCACCCGTCTGGCCCGCATCCGTCGCCGGGCAGGCGACGCCGGGGTCGCGCTCGAATGGTCGCTGGTCGGCGGTCCCGCCGACGTGGTCGCACAGATCGATCGGCTCCTGGCCTCCGAGGACGGGAACGCCCCGGCCGGGTTCGCCGTGTCGGTGGAGAGCGAGCTCCCGGTTCACTCCACCCGGGCGGCCGTGGCCCACCTGAAGGCCTGCGGTCGGAGCCGGGTTCCCGTCGTGCTGCGTCGACGCTTCGACCCGCTGCGCGACCTCCATGGCGACGAAGCGGCGCTACTCGCGGCAGCCACGGACGTCGGAGCCCTGCTCTGCGACGGCATCGGCGACGCGGTCGCGATCGGCGGGTTCGGGGGTCCCGGCCGCTCGCTGGCGTTGATCTACCGGATCCTGCAGGGCGCCCGGCTTCGCACCACCTGGACCGAGTACATCTCGTGCCCCTCGTGCGGCCGCACCCTCTTCGATCTGGAGGAGGTGACGGAGCGCATCAAGGCCCGCACCGAGCATCTCTCGGGTGTGAAGATCGCCGTCATGGGCTGCATCGTGAACGGTCCGGGCGAGATGGCGGATGCCGACTTCGGGTACGTGGGCTCGGGCCCCGCCCGCGTGAATCTCTACGTTGGCAAGGAGCTCGTCGAGCGCAACCTGCCCGAGGACGAGGCCCCCGATCGCCTCGTCGACCTGATCAAGAAGCACGGGCGCTGGTCCGAGCCTTCCTGAGCCGGCGCCGCGCGGCGCAGTCACCCCTGCCGATTCGTCCGAAATCCGATTCTTCTTCGTCTGGTCTTCGTCTCTCGGCCTGCAGGCCCGCGGCATTTCGCTCGCCCGGGCGCCGAGGCGGTGAAACCGTGGCCGTGCTCCGTCGTCTCAGAGAGAGACCCGGGAGGACTGCATGCACCAGAGAGATCCGAACCGGGCGCGCGAGGATCGGCTGTGGCGCTGGAGACGCGCTGTGTTCCTCGCCGGTGCCGCGCTGACCCTGACGGTCGGCGTATCCGGCGTTCCAGCGATCGCGCGGACGACCGCGCCAGCTCTCGATTCGGCCATGATCGACGCCAATCTCCTGGTTCGTGTCGCACCGCCGGAAGGCGCGACCGACGTCCTCGTCGGCCCGCGCAGCGTGGCCGCGCACGAGGCCGACCTGCCCGACGAGGCGCTCGTCGTGGCGCTGTCGGTCGGGTCGGAACGGCGCGCCTATCCGCTCGCCCTCGTCGCGGCGCACGGCGCCGTCAATGACACGATCGACGGGATCCCGGTCCTCATCTGGTTCTGCCGCGCGTGCGGGAGCGTCTCGGTTTACGACCGCGGCGTTGCAGAGGCTGTGCGGACGTTCGAACCGTCCGGGCTCGTGTACCGCTCCGACGAGCTCATCGTCGATCGAGAGGACGGTAGCCTTTGGTCGCCGTTGCTCGGCCAGGCGGTCTCGGGTCCATCGGAAGGGCTCTCCCTGATCGAGATTCCCTATCGGCTCGAACACTGGGGAGCGTGGCGACGGCTGCATCCGGGTACTCGGATCGCTGCGGAACCGGACGGTCGCGTCCCCCTCGCCGACGCCCGCGTGTGGCTCGACGCCGTCGATCGGCCCGACCGCTACCACCCGGGGATGCCGACCCTCGGTGCGGTGAGCAGCGACGGAACGGTGCGCGCCTACCCGGCCATCGAGCTGCTGCTGGCTGGCGGCGAGGCTTCGGAGAAGGTCGGGAGCGGCTCGATCCGCGTCCGGTACTCGTCGGCCCGCCAGGCCTTCGAGGTCGAGTCCTCCGAACGCATCGCGGTGGAGCAGACCACCTGGTCGGTTTGGACCCGCACCCACCGCGAGACCTCGGTTTTCGCCAAGGAGAGTCCATGAACGGCCTTTACGTCGCGAGAGTGGCCGCACGGTTCGGGATGGCCCTCGCCATCGTCGCCGGCTCGGCGGCCATCTTTCCCTCGGACGCCATCGGGAACGACGCATGGTTCGATGCCTACGCGTACGACGCGAAGCGCCGCGCCCACCATCGTGAGCGATACTTCGATTCGAAACATCCGCTCTACCACGATCGACAGCGCTACGGTCGGGTCCTGGAACACCGGGGGCCTCG
>CAYYUT010000445.1:0-3514 GCA_964474935.1 uncultured Spirochaetales bacterium | reverse complement strand
CCGAGGCCGCGCGGCCCCTGGCGATCGCGCTGGAATCGTTTCATGCCTTCGCCCGGTCGGGCCGACCGGGCCTGTCAGGGAGGGGACGGTGAAGCTCAGCGCACGCAACCAGATCCAGGGCCGCATCAAATCGGTGGAGCACGGCGCCGTGAACAGCGAAGTCGTGATCGAGTTGCCCGGAGGCAGCGAGCTGGTCTCGATCGTCACGCGCAGCTCGGCCGAGACGATGGGGCTCGCACCGGGCGTCGAGGCGTGGGCCGTGATCAAGGCTTCGAACGTGATGATCGCCGTCGACTGATCTGCGCGCGGTGGCACGCGCAGTCGCGAGCGCGGCGGGCCGAGCGTCGAGCTGCGCAGCAGGGGCCGCAGCACGTGTCCGGCTGCGCGCCCCGCGAGCGAGGAGGATTCGGGATGCGAAGCGGTTGCCAGGCGATACGGAAGGGGAGGGGCGTGCCGGCGCTCGCCTTCGGCGTCTTCGCCGTGCTGCTCGGGAGCTCGTGTGCGTCGACACCGGCCGCCGACGCCGGAGGCGCCGCGATGACCCAGGCACGACTCGAAGCCGAGCTGCACTCGTTGGCCGACGCGTCGCAGGGTGGCTCGGGGGTCCTGCACTTCACGGTGGGGGACGTGGCGCTTGCGTGCATCTCGGATGTCGAGCACGACCGGATGCGGATCGTGAGCCCCGTCGTGTCGGTGAACGAGCTGCACCCCGGCCAGGTGGCCGCCATCCTCGAGGCGAACTTCCACACGGCGCTCGATGCACGCTATGCCACCAGCGAGGGTGTTCTCTTCGCGGCCTTCATCCATCCGCTGGGCTCGCTCAGCGTCGAGCAGCTGCATTCGGCGGTTCGGCAGGTGGCGAATCTCAACCGCAGCTTCGGGTCTTCGTACTCGAGCGGCGAGCTCGTCTACGGGACCCAGGGTGAGCCGCTCTAGTGGGCCGTCTCCGTCGTTCGTCTCCATTCGGACGAGTCGGCGGATCGCCGACTGCGTGATCGCGGCTCCGCTCGGGCGCTGGTGCTGCGATCCGCTCGGCGCCGTGCGTGAGCGGCTGGGGATCCGCCTGTGAGCGTCGCGGCTCGTACCGCGCGAGCGGGCGCGCTCGTCCTGCTCTGGCTCGCTGTCGCAACCGGGGTGGCATCGGCCGAAGGTCCCGCATTCCACGGCCTCGGACATCTGCCGGCCGAAGATCCGGCGGTGCTCGCGAGCCAGGCCGTCGGGCTCTCGGACGACGGGTCGGTGGTGGTGGGCTCGTCCACGATCGACGAGCACGGCCGTACCCAGGCCTTCGTCTGGAACGCGACCGACGGCCTGCAGGGCATCGGGGATCTGCGCGGCGGGGCCTACCGGAGCGTCGCCACCCGCGTCTCCGCGGACGGACGCACGGTGGTGGGTGCGAGCTCTTCGGCATCGGGGAACGAGGCCTTCTTCTGGACCTCGGCCTCGGGCATGATCGCGCTCGGCGATCTTCCCTCGGGCATCTTCTCGAGTCTCGCCACCGGCACCACGAGCGACGGTCGCGTCGTCGTCGGAGAGGGCCAGTCGATCATCGGCACCCGTGCTTGGACCCGCGCCTGGCGGTGGGTGGAGTCCGAAGGAATGGTCGATCTCGGCGACCTGCCGGGGGGCATCCTCTCGAGCTCGGCGCGCGACGTCTCGGCCGACGGGCAGGTGATCGTCGGTCAGGGCTCGTCCGGCCGCGGCTTCGAAGCCTTCCGCTGGTCGGACGGGAAGGGCATGGTCGCGATCGGCGATCTGAGGGGCGGTGCGCACGACAGCGTGGCGCTCGCGGTCTCGGCCGATGGGACGACGGTGGTGGGGGAGGGTGCGAGCCGGGGGGGCCGCGAAGCGTTCGTGTGGACCCGCGCCCGCGGCATGCGTGGCCTCGGTGATCTCGAGGGCGGGGCCTTCGACAGCCGGGCCTTCGACGTGTCGGCCGATGGCTCGATCGTGGTGGGTCAGGCGACCTCCGGATCGGGCCCCGAGGCCTTCCTCTGGGATCGACGCCAGGGGCTGCGACGGGTCGCCGCGGTGCTCGTCGAGGAGCACGCGGTGGATCTCTCCGGCTGGCGTCTCGAGGCGGCCCACGCGGTCTCGGCCGACGGCCGCGTCGTCGCCGGGGTCGGGCTCGACCCCGAGGGACGCCGGCAGGCCTGGCGTGCCGTCCTGGCGACGGACGCAGCTGCGTCGGCCGCGTCCCGCTAGTCGTGCGCCCATCGGATCGCGACGGGTCGATGTCCGCCGAACCCGAGATCCGTCCGCTCCGTCCTGGCGATGCCGAGGCGGTCGCCGCGCTCCGCCGGCGCGCGCTCGCCGAGGCGCCGCTCGTGTTCCTGGCGTCGGACGAGGACGACCATGCATCGAAGGCGGAGGTGGTGCGCGCCGATCTCGAGCGCCCGGGTGGCTCCCGGATCCTCGGCGCCTTCGCGCCCGCGCTCGTCGGCTGTGTCGGGCTCGCGGCTGCGCGACACCGGAAGGCCTCCCACAAGCGGATCGTCTGGGGTCTGTACGTTCGGCCCGAGCGCCGGCGCGAAGGCATCGCGCATCGCTTGCTCGACGCCGCGGTCGCGGTCGCCCGCAGCCAGCCGGGCGTCCGGCGCATCGAGCTCGGCGTGAGCGATGCGGCGCCCGGGGCCCGCCGTCTGTACGAGCAGGTCGGATTCCGTGTCTGGGGAGTCGAGCCGGACGCGCTCCGGGTGGACGGACGCAGCGTCGCGGAGCACCACATGGGTCTCGATCTCGGAGCTCCCGAGCGACCGATGGGGGTGCCCGCGTCGCGCGTCGAGGCGTGTTCGACCTCTTCGCTCCGCGAGCGCTGGGCCACGGTCGACGCCTGGCTCGACGACCAGTTCGGAGGCGACGACGCGGCGCTCCGGGCGTGTCTCGCCGAGGCGCGTGGCGCCGGGCTGCCCGAGCAGCAGGTGTCGGCGGCCGAGGGGCGCTGGCTCGGGTGGCTCGCCCGGAGCCTCGGTGCGCGACGCGTGCTCGAGATCGGGACCCTCGCCGGATACAGCACCCTGTGGATCGCGCGCGCGCTTCCCGAAGACGGATGTGTGGTGAGTCTCGAGCGCGATCCCCGGCACGTCGAGGTGGCCCGGCGGAACATCGAGCGGGCCGGTCTTGCGACACGCATCGATGTCGTCGAGGGCGACGCCGCGACAGGGCTCGCGGCCCTGCGCGAGCAGGCGGTCGCTCCTTTCGACCTCGTCTTCGTGGATGCGGACAAGCGGCGCGCGTTCGACGACGTCGAGGCGAGCCTGCTGCTCTTGCGGCCGGGCGGCGTGATCGTGGTGGACAACGTGGTGCGCGAGGGCGCGCTCGCGGATGCCGCGAACGAGGACCCGCGCGTGGTGGGTGTCCGCCGCCTGCACGAGGCGGTCGCGCGTGACCCGCGTCTCGCTGCGACGACGCTCCAGACCGTCGGCGCCAAGGGCCACGACGGCATGCTGCTGATCCGGTTCGCCCCGTGATCGCCTTCTGGTAGCATCGGATCCTGCCCGCCTCGCGTTCTCCC
>CAYYUT010000444.1:0-3521 GCA_964474935.1 uncultured Spirochaetales bacterium | reverse complement strand
CGGCCGCGATCGGATCACCCTGGTCCACGGTCTCGGAACCGGGGCCCTCCGGGACGCGATCCGGGCCCACCTCGCGGAATCTCCCTACGTGGCCCGGTTCGAGGCGGGTGCTCTCGAGGAGGGCGGCGACGGGATCACCGTCGTCGATCTGGGCTGATCGCTCCGAGAGCGACCCCCACGTCGTGGGCGGCGCGGCGGCCCGAGGCGGCCGCGTTCTCGAGCCAGGGTCCGGCGAGGTGGTCGCCCGCGAAATACAGCCGGCGTCCCTCGGCGGCCCGGCTCCGCTCGACGCGCCGCAGCCGCGCGAGGCGACGGAAGGCTCCGACCCGGAACTCGGGAAGGGCCTGCGGGAAGCGGTGCACGCGACACACGCCGGGGTCGCTCGGAACCGCGAGGCGTGGATCGAGTCTCGCGAGACGCTCCGTCAGGTCCTTGCGGATGCTCCCGTCGGGTGTCTGCCAGTGGGCTCCGGCGTATCCCGGCCGGGTGACGGCCACCAGGCGGCCCCCACCGCGTCCGGGCTCGCGGGTGATCGTCATGGCTTCGATCGCATCGGCGTTCGCCTCTGGCAGCACCGCCCGGGCGGCGCCCGGCAATGGCTCCAGGGGCGCCGACAGGGTCAGGGCGTCGCGGTAGCGGATCGCTCCGAGCGCGTCGCGTTCGGCGGTGGTGAGGAGGGGGTGCGTCAGGCGGACCGCCTCGGGAGCGGGGACGGCGAGTATCAGGGCCTCGCTCGTGAGCTCCTCGTCGCCCCCGGCCGAATGCTGGACTTCGATCGTGAAGCCGCCGTCGGGCCGGGCCGACACCCGCTCGACCCGGGCACCGAGCCGGACGCGATCGGGCGCCACCAGCCGCCGCGCCACCGATTCCCAGGGGTCGGCGTCGGCGGCAGCTGCCGGAACGTCGAGGACGCTCGGCCGGCCGGTCACGAGCGCGTCGCGACGGAGCAGGAAGACGAGACGGCTCGCCTCCTCAGGGGCGAGCTGGGTGCCCGAGACGGACAGGGGGCCGAGCGCCCGGTGCGCCACGCCCGAGCCGAAGTAGAGCTCGGCGAACTCGAGGATGCTCCGGTCGTCGAGGGCGGCCGCGCGTTCGGGTGCGCGCGGGTCCAGGCTGTGGGCGAAGCGTTGCCAGAGTCGTCCCAGCCGGACGAGCCGCAGGGCCTCGAGCCAGCCGACTCCGGGCATGGCGGCGAAGCCGAGCGGGCCCCGGGTCGGGTCGATCGAACGCAGGCGGCCGTCGTGTGCGAGCAGCCAGCCCGGGGGGTCGAGGGCCCGCAGCGCGCCCAGCCGTCCGGCCGCCTCGAGCAGCGCGACCAGGTGGGTGTCCGCGCTCGAGAAGACGTGACCGGCCGCCCGCGCGTTGCGCGCGCGGCCGCCGGGCGCATCGCTCGCCTCGAGGACCAGCGCATCGATCCCGGCCTCGGCGAGATGCCGTGCAGCCGAGAGACCGGCGACACCAGCCCCCACGATCGCCACCCGCGCGGCGCCCGCGGCTCCGGGCGGGGTCACGATGCGGCTCCGCGGGTCGCGAGGACGCTCGGGTCGGCCGCCAGCCGGTCGAGGGACGCCACCACGTCGTGGAGGGTGGTGAATCGCTCGAACGGCACCCCGCGCGCCTCGAGCTCGGTGGCGAGGGTGTCCTTGGCGAAGGCGAAGTCGGCGGCGTCGCAGCCACAGAAATCCGAGACCCTTCCGTTCCCGATGTGGACGCTGCGGTGGGTGGGGTGGAGCGCTCGGTGGCGCTCGATCCGGCCGCGTTTGCAGGTGCCGGTGCCGCAGCCGCAGTCCGGATTCGGATAGCCGGCCGCGATGCGCCAGACCCCGTCCTCGTAGTGCATGTGATTCGATTCGAAGTCGAAGTCGACGCCGAACCGGGCGCGCAGGAACTCGAGGTTCCGATCGAACCCGTCCGACAGGATGCGAAAGGGCACGCCTCGCTCCTCGCACCAGGCCACGAGGGCCCGGGCTCCGGGGTCGAGCTCGAGGGTCTCGAGGAAGGCCACGAGCTCGTCCTCGGGACACGGCATCCCGTCGACCACCGCCTGGTTGTACTCCCATGCCGTGATCTCGTGGCGTTCGAACCGGGCCCACTCGACCGGCCGACGTTCGGGGACGTAGCGTCGGGCGAGTGTGGCCCCGACGTCCTGGACGAGGAAGGTGCCGTCGAAGTCGCAGAAGACCGCGAGGGGCGGAGCCTCGGGCCAGGCGCCGGTGACCGTCGTGTGGGGAGCGAGCGCCTCGGCGACGACAGGCCCCAGGGCGCGCGACGCCGGGGTCTCGTCCGCGTTCAGGAGGGTCGCTTCGCTGCGCGGGCCGCGGGACACCCGCACCCCGTGGGCCGTCTCGCCGGCCAGGAGGCCTGGCACCTCGATGCGGCCGCGGCGCGCCAGACGGTCGACGCGTCGCGCGCGCTCGATCGTGCGCCGGATCCGGTGGCGGTCGCTCTCGGCGAGATTCGGCCAATCGTCGGAGTAGAAGACCGCGCCGCCGGTGCCGGCGATCAGGTCGGCCAGGGCCTGGGTCTCGTGGGGGGCCAGCGTCGTATCGCTCGAGCGCGCCATCAGGCAGTCCGGGTCGTTGATCCACAGGCGCCGGTGCATCGGGGCGCGGGCCAGCACGTTGCGAAGGGCGTTCGCCGTCGAAGGCTGGGTGTCCTCGATGCCGGCGATCCGGACCGGCGCCGCGACGTCCCAGCTCGGCGCGACGTCGGGCCCGATGCGCATCGCGTCGACCACGCCCACCGCGGGACCGAGCGGACAGCCACATCCGAGCAGGAAGGCTTCGTCACCGGCGCCGCGCCGTACCGCCGCGAGCGCCCGGCGCAGCCGCTCCGCTCGGGTGACGCGCGCGTCGGCCGGATCGCAGGGCATCGAGACGGCGAACAGGAAGTCGAGCTTGTGGTAGCGGAATCCCATCCGGGTGAGGGCGGCGAAGGTGTCCTCGAGGTGGCGGATCACCTCGTCGCGCGTCGGGTCGAGCGCGTGGATCCAGCCCGCGGGGCTCCAGGCGCCGTGGTGCAGGGCCCGGTGGGGGCCGTCGCCGTCGCGCAGGAGCCATTCGGGGTGGGCCTCGGGGATCCGGCTCTCCGGCGCCACCAGCCAGGGAGCGGTCCAGAGGCCGGGGGTGAATCCCGCCTCCGCGATCCGTTCCGCCAGGGGCTCGAGCCCCCTCGGAAACTTCTCGTTGGTCTCGAGCCAGTCGCCGATCGCCCGTTGATAGCCGTCGTCGAGCTGGAAGACCTCGGCGGGGATCTCGTCCCGGTGACGCGCGAGGGCGTCGAGATTCCGGAGGACGTCCGCTTCGTCGACGTCGTGGAAGAACTGGTACCAGGAGCACCAGCCGACCGGCAGGCGCGCGGACGTGCGGGCGTTCGCCTCGCGCCCGTGATCCGAGAGGTGCTCCTCGACGAGACGGGCAACGTGTTTGCCGAGGGCGAGGCGCACGGGCTCGAGTCGGCGTTCTTCGCCGGGCGCGAGGATGATCTCGAGGCGCTGCTCGCCCTCGTGCCGGAGCGCGCGG
>CAYYUT010000443.1:0-3528 GCA_964474935.1 uncultured Spirochaetales bacterium | reverse complement strand
GTGGGGGTGCCCGAGCGAACGGCGGGCGTGGGGGCGGGCCGGCAGGGGGGCCCCGAGGCCGCTCATCTCCGCATTCCCGCCGGCGTTGTCGGCGATCGGTCCGTAGGCGTCGCTCGCCAGGGTGATTCCGAGCGTCGAGAGCATTCCGACGGCCGCGATCGCCACCCCGTAGAGGCCGAGATTCACCTCGGCGAGCGAGAATCCCGACGCGAAGGCGAAAGCAAGCAGCGTGCCGACCGCGACGGCGAGCACGGGGATGGCGGTCGAGAGCATCCCGACGCCCACCCCCGAGATGATGATCGTCGCCGCTCCACCCTCGGCCTGCGACGCGATGCGCCGCGTCGGACCGTAGGAGGGCGACGTGTAGTACTCGGTGGACTGGCCGATCACGATCCCCGTGACGAGGCCCACGACCACCGCACCCCAGATGCCCCAGAGATGCGGCACTCCGAGCAGGGCCAGCATCCCGAGCGACGCGACCACGATCAAGCCGGCGCTCGCGTTGATGCCGCGCGAGAGCGCCGCGAGCAGCTCCTTCTGGCTGGCCCCCTCGTGGGTCTGCACGAGGAACACGCCGACGATCGAGAGGACGATCCCGGTGCCCGCGATGACGATCGGGGCCACCACCGCCTTCATCTGGACCGCCGGTGCGTCGACGAAGGCGGCCGCGCCGAGCGCGCAGGCCGCCAGGATCGAGCCGCAGTACGACTCGAACAGGTCGGCGCCCATGCCGGCCACGTCGCCGACGTTGTCGCCCACGTTGTCGGCGATCACGGCGGGGTTGCGCGGGTCGTCTTCGGGGATGCCGGCCTCGACCTTGCCGACGAGGTCGGCGCCGACGTCGGCGGCCTTGGTGAAGATCCCGCCGCCCACGCGCGCGAAGAGGGCCTGGAGCGAGGCTCCCATGCCGAAGGTCAGGACGGTGGTCGTCACGAAGACCAGCCGGGCACCGTCGGTCGTGCTCCCTCCGATCCAGCTGTCGGCGAGCGCGAACCAGAAGACGACGTTGCCGAGCCCCAGACCGACCACCGAGAGACCCATCACTGCGCCGCTCCGGAACGAGATGCGGAGCGCCTGCGAGAGTGAGGCCTGCGCGGCGGCGGCCGTCCGGGTCGATGCTCGGGTGGCCGTCTGCATCCCGAAGTAGCCGGCCAGCGCCGAGAAGAAACCGCCGAACACGAAGGTCACGGGAAGCCAGGGGCTCTGTACCCGGAGTCCGTAGGCGAGCACCGCGAAGAGCACCGCCAGGATCGCGAACACCACGAACATGATCCGGTACTGCTGGCGCAGATAGGCGACCGCGCCGCGGGCCACGTGGCCACCGATCTGCTGCATCTCCGGGGTGCCGGCTTCGCTGCGGGTCATCTCCTGGAAGAAGTGCCAGGCGTACCGGAGCGCCAGGAGCGCCGCGAGTGGCGCGATCCAGAACACGGGTTCGCTCATCGCACCGCTCCGGGCTGCGGGTCGTGCCTTCGATCCAGTTCGACGGAGTCCACGAGCTCAGGCAAAGCTCGTCACCTGGGCCGAGCGCCACCAGCTGTAGTGGTCCGT
Organism: uncultured Spirochaetales bacterium; assembly: GCA_964474935.1. GTDB lineage: Bacteria > Myxococcota_A > UBA9160 > UBA9160 > JAFDDA01 > CAYYUT01. The sequence continues at coordinate 1,977 of CAYYUT010000443.1, read as the reverse complement.
TTCCAGCTCCTGCTCGCTCGGGAAGGGGTAGAAGGCGAACTCCTCGTGATCACCGACGTAGAAGCCCCCCTTCACCGTCCGGTAGATCACGCCCTGCTTCACCTGTCGCACCACGAGCCGGGTGTCCTTCGATGGGTCGTCGCGCACGGAGATCAGGATGTCGCGGAGATGATGGACATTGGCGTAGGGCAGGTCGCGCGCCGAGCCATTCTCGGGGTCGGACACCAGACCGTCCAGCATCAGCTCCGAGAACACGATGCGCGGAACCGATACCGGCTGGCTCCGGTCGGTGATCGATTGGCAGAACGCGCGGGGCTCGAGCCGGCTCGCCACCATCGGGCTGGTGGGACAGAACTCCTGGTACAGATGGAACGGGACGCCCGTCTCGGGCTCGTAGCTGCCTCGCTCGAGCGCCAGCGTGCGGCCGTCGTCGGTCACCAGGTAGAGGTTGCCGAGCGCCGAGATCGGGACTCGCGAGAGCACCTGATAGATGCCGAGGTAGAGCGAACGCTTGGGTGATCCGTCCGGCTGGGCCACGCAGCGCTCGGCGATCAGGTGGAACGGGAAGTCGTCGGATCGGAAGTCCGGGTCGACCTCGAAGAACATGGCGTCGCCTCGCATACGGAACTTCTCGCCCACCGCGTAGTAGGCCCCGAAGTCCTCGGGCGAGAGCATCGACGCGATCAGGGCCTGCGGGATCAGCGAGAGGTAGACGTGCGTTTCGCTCATGTTCCTTTCCACGCTTCCGCGGAGCGATGGCGGGTGCATCCTAACACCGCGTGGTGCTCGAGCCGACGATAACCTCGGTGCATCGGCCATCGATCGGTGCGAAACGCGTCGGGGTGTGTCGTGGTTGGAGCAGTCGGCCCCCGACGATGGGAGCGGGCGAGTGTGAACACTCTGCAGCGGCAGGCAGAGGTTGTCGTGTCGACGACATCCCTGGCCGCCCCGGTTGTCCGTCCGCCGCGAAGGCCGCCGCGACAGCGGGCCGCGAACCCACAGCGAATCCCGACGCTCCGATCGAATCCGGACGCGGCCATGCCGCAGGACGCGAAGCCCTCTCGCAGACCTAGCGATAGGCGGTCCCACCGAGCGGCTCGTTCCGGAAGGCCCGCCACATCCCCGGGATCTCCATCAGGTGCGTCCAGACGGACAGGCCGAGCGCCAGCGGGATCTCGTACCACCGGACTTCGTAGTGGCGGAAGCACCGGACGATGTCGCCGAAGTTGAGCAGGGTCTTGCCGGCGACGATCAGGGGAATGGCCGCTGGTCCGAGGCGGACGGCCCAGGCGTGTGGCTGCTGGGGGTCGACCTGTCGGGTGAGAACGGTGCAGTAGCCCGTGTTGCGACGGATGTCGCTCTCCATCGACCAACCCTCGAAATCGTGGATGGTGCGCATCTCGGGATCGAAGAAGAAGCTCCACCCCTTGCGCAGCAGCGCTTCGGACTGCACCCGCGCCGCGAACGCTCCGAGTCGCTCCGGGAGGCGCTGGTCGAGATACACCGCTCGCCGATAGCCCGCCGCGTTCCCCGAGATGAAACGGGTCTTCCCCGCCGCGCCCGGATCGATGTACGAGCGACCGAGGAGACCCAGGATGTGCTCCATCCGATTGCGCCCGGGATAGGTGGTGAGGCCGCTCACGGCGGCGAGCCCGGGGTGGCGGCGCAGCGCCTCGGCCATGCGCCGCACCCAGCTCGGCCCTGGGACGCAGTCGGCGTCGACGATCCCGACGAGCTCGGCATCGATGGCGTCGCCGCCCTGGTTCTTCATCTCGTAGGACGTGTCGCTCGGCGAGTAGACGACCCGGAGCTCGGGCAGTCGCTCGAAGAGATCGCGGGGGATGGCGTCGCGATAGCGCTCCGACTCGACGAGCACGTAGTCGACGGGCTCGTCGACGTCCTGCTCGGCCCAGGCCTCGACCCCCTTGCGCAGGTCCGACCAGGACTTCTCTTCTCCACCGGCGTAATCCGAGACGA
>CAYYUT010000442.1:0-3531 GCA_964474935.1 uncultured Spirochaetales bacterium | reverse complement strand
GCGAGGGCCTCCTGGAGGATCCGCGCGGTGTCGTCGAGATTCTTCTCGTGCTCGATGGTGTCGTAGACGCGGGAGTAGCCCTTCTCGTAGAGCTCCTCGTCGGGGAGGTCCGGGCGATGCTTGAAGTGCAGCATGCCCGCGCCTTCGACCAGGCCGTGGGTCATCAGCGCACCGGTACTGACGATCGCCTGTACCCAGCCTCGATCGATCATCTCGCACAGCAGGAGGCCCTGCTTCGCGATCGTCATGGCGCCCGAGACCGTGAGCACCACGAAACAGTCCGGATCGCGCACCATCGCCTCGAGCACGTCGGCAGCCTCGCCGAGCGCCCGTCCCCCGAAGGCGGTCTGGCCCATGCCGCGCACGAGATCGTCGACGGATCCGACGCGCGCGGGGTCGAGCGGAGCGAGCGGTTCGAGCCCGTCGCCGAATCCGGTGCCGTACCGACTCTCGTGTCGCTCGCGTCCCATGGCTCCGGTCTCCGCCCCGCGCGGCTCGGCGCCGCCTCGCCTCGGAGGCGCCGACGCTAGCGCAGAACGGCAGAGCGCCCCGGTCGCCAGACAGGCGACCGGGGCGCTCGATCGAAAGACCCGGAGCTGCGCCTAGCGGCGGCGGGTGCCCGCCACGGCCAGGCCGACCAGGCCGGCGAGCCCGAGCATCAGGGTGCCGGGCTCGGGAACGAGCTGCCCCGAGACCTCGCCGCTTCCCGAGGAGGCGAAGCCCGTGATCAGGCCGTTGCTCTCGGTGATGTCGAAGGCATTGCCCGAGAACGAGATCACGACCGGCTGGTTCTCGTCGAGCACCAGACCGAAGGGCAGGGCCTGGCTTCCCACCGAGCTCGCCGTCCCGGCGCCGAGGATCGAGACCGAACCGTCCTCGAAGGTGATCTCGACCGTGTCGAGATTGAGCGCCAGACCGAAGCCGGCCAGGCTCGTCAGGAGATCGAACCCGAAGCCGTCTCCGTTGCCCCCCGAGACGACCGTCCCGCCACCAGCCGGCAGCGCAGGCACGTCCGCGATGAAGACGTCCGCGAAGATGTCGTCGGTGAAGCCGGTGAGAATGCCGACCGTGGTGCCGCCGACCTGGAACACCATCGTGTCGAGGGCGTCGGCCATCGACGGGTCTCCAATGCCACCGCCGAGGCTGGTGGCGTCGTAGATGTCGGTGCCGTCGTAGACCAGGTTCAGGCCCGAGACGATGATCTGGAGATCGAGGGCCGTCGCTCGAGCAGCAGCCGGAGCGATCAGGAGTCCGGCCACCAGGGACAGAGTGGTGAGTAAGCGTCGCATGGATGAAACCTCCGCAGGGTCCGCTTGTTGCCAGCCGCGGCTGGAGCTGATGGTCGGCGTCCGCCCCAGCGGCGGTGTCGACCGTCGCCCGGCCTTAGAGCAAGGCCCGTGCCACGCGGAGAGTGGAGATTTCTGATTTTAATCAGGTACTTGGAAGCTTGCGCAGGGGTTGCCGGATGTACCCGGCTACCCCTTCGGAGGAAGCGGACCCCTCACCATGAGGTCGGCTGCGAGCGCTCTGCACGCGCACGGACCCAGGCTCGTGTGCAGGTGGTTCGAAGCGGTCAGTCGAGAGCGTCGATGGCGAGATCGTCGGGATCACAGATGGGCAGCGAACAGGTGGTTCCTCGGCAGAGGTAGGCCGTCGGACTCCCCTCCACCGCCGTGCGACCACGGACCCAGCTCTCGGCCAGACCCTCGGGCACCGGCGCGCCTGGAGCGATCTGGACGACGCCGTCGTCCGGAGCCAGCAGCTCGCGCGCACGTCGTGCGAGCGCACCAGCCATCGGATCGACGGAGTCTACCACCACGACAGCGAGCGAGAAGCCGCGTTCGGCGAGCCATGCGGCACGCGCCATCGTGGGATGGGCATGGGGCACCCGTTCCATCTCGTACGCGTGGGTCGCGATCACGGAGCGCGCCACCCGGTCGAGCTCGGGGTCGTCGGCGAGTGCGGCGGTGCGCAGCAGTCCCAACGCGGCGAGACCGCTCGAATGGGGTGTGGCGCCGTCGTGGTCCGAGCGGGGACGGTGGATCAGGGCTTCGCCGTCCGATGGGGTCAGGAAGAGATCGCGGGCGTCCGGATCGAAGAAGCGCGCGACGACGTCGCGGGCGGTGGCGATGGCCGCCGCGAGGTAGCGATCGCCGGCGCCGGCGCGATGCAGGTCGAGACAGGCTTCGAGCAGGGCGGCCAGGTCGTCGAGGAAGGCCGTGCCCGCCGCTCGCTCGCCATCGAAGATCCGGGTCGGTCGATCGCCGGGCCGCATCGGGCCGAGCAGGAAGTCGGCGGCCCGCGTGGCATCGGCCAGCATGTCGGCGTCGCCGAGCAGGCTTCCGGCGCGCGCAAGGCCCGACACGACGAGCCCGTTCCAGGCCGCCAGCCGCTTGCGGGCGGTGGCGGGGGCCACCCGCCGCTGGCGAGCCTCGAGAAGTTCCTGGCGCTCCTCGCGGAACCGCCGGCGCTCACTGCGGGTCAGGTCGCCGAGATGGGTGGTGCCGCCCTCGAAGTTGCCACTCGGGGTGACACCGTAGGCGCCGCAGAAGGCCTCCGCCCGCTCCTCGCCGAGCACGCCCTCGATCTCGGCCGGCGTCCAGACGTAGAAGCGGCCCTCTTCGCCCTCGCTGTCGGCATCCTGGCTGGCGAAGAATGCGCCTTCCTCGCCCCGCATCTCACGCTGCAGCCAGGCCACGGTCTCGCGGATCGGCCAGACCAGATCGTCGTCGGTGCGGCCGCTGCGGCGCCAGGCCTCGGCGTAGGTCCGAAGCAGCTGGCCGTTGTCGTAGAGCATCTTCTCGAAGTGGGGAATCGCCCAGGCCGCATCGACGCAATAGCGATGGAAGCCTCCGCCGAGATGGTCGAAGAGGCCACGACGCGACATCTCGTGACAGGTCTTCACGACGTGGGCGAGCGCGTTCTCTGCGGCGGCCCCCGGCAGCACGTCGCAGGCCGTCAGGAGCAGATCCAGATTCGTCAGCGTGGGGAACATCGGGGCGCCGCCGAAGCCGCCGTGCTGCGTGTCGGCCCCGCGCATGAGCCGCTCGGCCGCGGCCCGCACGGTCGCCGCGCCGGGAGCCTGGCTCGCCTCGCCGCTCGGCCGGGCGGCGAGGGCCTGGAGGATGCCGCGTCGGGTGCGCTCGACCTCGTCCGGGGCTTCGCGGTAGGCCCGCTCGATCGCCTCGAGGACCTGCCGGAAGGACGGGAGTCCGTGCCGCGGCTCGGGCGGATAGTAGGTGCCGCCGTAGAAGGGACTGCCGTCCGGAGTGCAGAACACCGTGAGGGGCCAGCCTCCGTGCCCCGTCATGCGGACCACCGTGTCCATGTAGATCTGGTCGACGTCAGGGCGCTCCTCGCGATCGACCTTGATGCACACGTAGAGCCGGTTCATGAGCGCCGCCGTCTCGGCGTCTTCGAACGACTCGCGCTCCATCACGTGGCACCAGTGGCAGGCGCTGTAGCCGATGGAGACCAGGAGGGGCTTGTCCTAGGTCCGGGCCCGACAGAGCGCTTCGGGCCCACACGGAT
>CAYYUT010000441.1:0-3532 GCA_964474935.1 uncultured Spirochaetales bacterium | reverse complement strand
AGCGCACGTCGTCCTTGGTGTTGCAGAAGATGATCGCGCTCTCGGGATCCTCGTGCTGGAGCACCCGCACGAGGGTGGCCTCCTTGTCCTTGGCCTGGGTGAGGATCCAGTAGTGCTCGATCTCGCTCGGCGCGACCTGGCCTTCCGAGAGCGTCACGAACTCGGGCTCGGTGAGGAAGACGCGCGAGAGCGAGCGCACCTTCTCGGGGATGGTGGCCGAGAAGAGGCACGACTGACGCTTCCGCGGCAGATAGGTGTTGATCTCGCGCATGTCGGGCCAGAAGCCCAGCGAGAGCATCTCGTCGGCCTCGTCGAGGATCAGGACGCGCAGCTTCGAGAGATCGAGGCGCTTGGCGGAGAGGTGGTCGAGGATCCGGCCGGGCGTTCCCACCACGATGTGGGCGCCCTTGTTCAGGGCCTCGATCTGGACGCCGTAGCCGACGCCGCCGTAGACGGGCAGACAGCGCACACCATGGTGCTTGCCCATCGCCTCTACCTCTTTCGCCACCTGGCCGGCCAGCTCGCGGGTGGGGAGCATCACCAGGGCCTGGGTGGCGGCGAGCTCGGGGTCGATCGACGACACGATCGGGATCCCGAAGGCGCCGGTCTTGCCGCTGCCCGTGCGCGCCTGGACGATCAGGTCCTTGCTCTCGGCCATCAGCGGGAGCACCCGCGCCTGCACGGGCATCGGCGCGCTCCAGCCGAGGTCGCGCAGACCGGCCAGTACGGTTTCGGGGAGTTCGGGAAAGAGCGTCGGGAAATCAGTCATTTGGCGGGGCGGAGGCTACCAAACTTCCGGGGCCCTGCCGAGAGCCGTGCGCTACGCTCGCGCGGTGTCTGGCATCACACGCGACGAAGTGGAGCGGATCGCGGAGCTGGCGCGCCTTTCGCTCGAAGGCGACGTGTCCGAGCGGATGACCCACGACCTCGCCCAGATCCTCGGCTACGTCGAGGCGCTCCAGCAGCTCGACACCACCGACGTCCCCCCGACCGCGCACGTCCTGCCCCTCGCGACCCCGATGCGTGACGACACCGCGCGTCCCAGCCTGGCGCCCGAACGGGTGACCGGCATCGCCCCGAGCGCAGAGGGCACCGCCTTCGTGGTGCCCCAGGTGATCGAAGGCGAAGACGACGGTTAGGAGTCTCTCGTGGCGATCTCGCTGACCTCGGCCGCCGCGCTCCGCGGCGCGCTCGCATCCGGCGAACATTCCGCGGCCGAGCTGGCGGACGCCGCGCTCGAGCGCGCCGAGCGCGTCGGCGGCCCGCTGGGCGTCTTCGTGTCGCTCCGCGCCGAGGCGGCGCGGGCCGAGGCGCGCGCCTCCGACGAACGCCGCGCCCGCGGCGAAGCGCTCGGTCCGCTCGACGGCATCCCCATCGCCGTGAAGGACAACTTCGCCCAGGAGGGCGAGCCCAACGGCTGCGCGTCGACGATCCTGGATGGCTATCGCTCGCCCTTCGACGGCACGGCCGTCGCGCGGCTGCGGGCGGCCGGCGCCATCGTGATCGGTCGTACCAACATGGACGAGTTCGCCATGGGGTCGTCGACCGAGCACTCGGCGCACGGCCCGACCCGCAACCCGTGGGATCCGGAGCGGGTGCCGGGCGGCTCGTCGGGTGGTTCGGCGGTGGCGGTGGCGGCCGGCATCGTCCCGATCGCCTACGGCAGCGACACCGGCGGCTCGATCCGCCAGCCGGCCTCGCTCTGCGGCGTGCTCGGCTTGAAGCCGACCTACGGACGGGTGTCGCGCTACGGCCTGGTGGCCTTCGCCTCCTCGCTCGACCAGATCGGCCCCTTCGCGCGGAGCGTGGCCGACTGCGCCACCGCGCTCGAGGCCGTCGCCGGCCACGACCCGATGGACTCGACCTCGCTCCCCGAGCCCGCGCCCGATCTGTCCGGGGCGCTCACCGGCGACGTGTCCGGCCTCGTGCTCGGGATGCCGAAGCAGTACTTCGTGGAGGACGGGGTCGACCCCGGTGTGCTCGAGCGCGTGCACGAGGCGGTGCGAACGCTCGAGTCGGCCGGAGCCAAGCTGCGCGAGATCGACCTTCCGCACACGCGCTACGGGATCGCCGCCTACTATCTGATCGCCACGGCCGAGGCGTCGAGCAATCTCGCCCGCGTCGACGGCGTGCGCTACGGGCGGCGCGCCGAGCCGGTCGAGTCGCTGCGCGACCTCTACCACCGCTCGCGCTCCGAGGGCTTCGGGGCCGAGGTGCAACGGCGGATCCTGCTCGGTACCTATGTGCTCTCGGCCGGCTACTACGACGCCTACTACAAGAAGGCCCAGCAGGTGCGGACGCTCCTCCGGCGCGACTTCGAGCAGGCCTTCGCAGCCTGCGATCTGATCGTGGCGCCCACCTCGCCCGAAACCGCCTTCCGCCTCGGCGAGCGCTCGAACGATCCGCTGCGCATGTACCTGTCCGACGTGTACACGGTGTCGGTGAATCTCGCGGGTCTGCCGGGCATCTCGCTTCCCTGCGGCTTCTCCGAAGGCCTGCCGGTCGGTCTGCAGCTGATCGCCCGCCCCCTCGACGAAGCCGCGTTGCTGCGCGCGTCGGACGCCTTCCAGCGGGCGACCGACTTCCACGAGCCGCTGCCTCCGGAGCCCGCATGAGCCCGCGCCCCGATGCCACCCGCGCCGCCGGTTCCGTCGATCCCGTCGATCCGCACCCCGACTACGAGGTGGTGATCGGGCTCGAGGTGCACTGTCACCTGCGCACGAACACCAAGCTCTTCTGTCCCTGCGCGGTGCGCTACGGCGACGAGCCGAACCACCACACCTGTCCGACCTGCCTGGCCCTCCCCGGGGCGCTCCCGGTGCTGAACCGCCATGCGGTCGAGCTGGCCGTGCGGGCCGCGCTCGCCACCCACTGCGAGGTGCACGAGCACTCGGTCTTCGCGCGCAAGAACTACTTCTATCCGGATCTTCCGAAGGGCTACCAGATCTCGCAGTACGAAGAGCCCTACTGCACGGGCGGCTGGATCGAGATCGTGGTCGAGAACGGCGCGGGCGAGCCCACGACGAAGCGGGTCGGCCTCACCCGGATCCACATGGAAGAGGATGCCGGCAAGTCGCAGCACGACGAGAGCGGGGCGGCGGGCGACTCGCTCGTCGATCTGAACCGCTCCGGTGTCGCACTGCTCGAGATCGTGTCGGAGCCCGACCTGCGATCGCCCGCCGAGGCCGGCGCCTACCTGCGCGCCCTGCGCTCGATCCTCCGCTACATCGAGGTGTCCGACGCCGACATGGAGAAGGGCCATTTTCGCTGCGACGCCAATCTGTCGCTGCGTCCGAAGGGCTCGACCGAGCTCGGCACCCGCACCGAGTGCAAGAACCTCAACTCGTTCCGCTTCGTGGAAGAGGCGCTCACGGCCGAGATCGATCGCCAGGCCGAGCTGCTCGATCGGGGCGAGCCGGTGAAGCAGGCGACGCTCCTCTACGACCGGGTGGCAAAACGCACGCGGGTGATGCGGTTGAAGGAGGAAGCCCACGACTATCGCTACTTCCCCGACCCCGACCTCGTGCCGGTG
>CAYYUT010000440.1:0-3540 GCA_964474935.1 uncultured Spirochaetales bacterium | reverse complement strand
GGCGGCCGACAGCGCGGGTGGCTGCTCCTCGTGCCCCTCGTGTGCATCGGGGCGGGCTACGGGATCCGCGAGCTCGACGTCGACCGCACCCTGTGCTGGCCCGAGAGTCTCTGGTTCCAGGGGCACGCGGTCTGGCACCTGCTCTCGGCAGCCAGCATCTACGGTGCCTGGTGGTGCTTCGAGCACCTCGAGGCGCCTCTCGGACGGAACGGCTAGAGCCGCTCCTCGATCCGGTCACACAGGGTGCGAAGCACCTTCACCCGCGCCCAGCGTTTGTCCTCGGACTCGACCAGCGTCCAGGGCGCGATGCCCGTGCTGGTCCGCTCGATCATCTGGCTGGCGGCGACCACGTACTCGCCCCACTTGTCCCGGTTGCGCCAGTCCTCGTCGGTGATCTTGTAGCGCTTGAAGCCGGTGTTGCGACGATCTTCGAAGCGTCGGAGCTGTTCCTCGCGGCTGAGCGCCAGCCAGAACTTGACGACGATGATCCCGTAGCGACAGAGCTCCGCTTCGAAGTCGTTGATCTCGTTGTAGGCCCGCATCCAGTCGGGGGCATCTGCAAAGCCCTCGACGCGCTCGACGAGCACCCGTCCGTACCACGAGCGGTCGAAGAAGGTGAAGCGGCCGACCCTCGGGATCCGGCGCCAGAAACGCCACAGGTAGGGATGCGCGCGCTCCTCCTCGGTGGGTGCCGAGACCCGGATCACGCGGTAGAAACGGGCATCGAGGCCGGCTGTGGCGCGACGGATCGCGCCGCCCTTGCCGGCGGCGTCCATGCCCTCGAAGACCGCCACGACGCCGATGCGCCCGAAGGCGTCGCGCCGCGACAGGCGGCCGAGGCGCCCCTGCTCCTCGGCGAGCGCCTCCTTGTACTCCTTGCGCTCGAGTCGATGGCTGAGGTCGAGCGTATTGATCACGTTGCGCTCGTCGAGTTCCGGGAGCGGCGGGGCCGGGGTCGCGATGCGCGGGGTGGCTCCCACCTCGAGGCGCGCCTCGAGCGACCGGAGCAACGTGCGTCCGAAGCTCAGGTTCCGGTAGTGCTCGTCGCGGCCTTCGATGACGACCCAGGGTGCGTAGGCGCTGTTGGTGCGACGCAGGAGGTACTCGGCGACCGAGCGGATCTCGTCGTACTTCTTGTGGGCCTTCCAGTCGTGCTTGGTGACCCGCCAGCGGGTGTTCTCGTCGTCCTCGAGCTCCTCGAAGCGCTTGCGCTGCTGCTTCTTCGAGAGGTGGAACCAGAACTTGAGGATCAGGGTGCCCTCTTCGACGAGCATCTTCTCGAAACGCCGGATCTCGTCGATCCGGCGTTCGAGGTCGGGATTCTCTCCCTTGCCGAGCGCGGTGCGGAGCAGCGGACCGGTGTACCACGAGCCGAAGAAGACGCCGATCGAGCCACGGGGCGGAAGCGCTCGCCAGAAGCGCCACATGGGAGGCCGCGCCCGCTCCTCGTCGGTCGGCAGATCGAGGGCATTCGTCTCGACGTGCCGCGGGTCCATCCAGGCGTTCAGCTGGTTCACGGTCTGGCCCTTGCCCGAGCCCTCCATCCCGCTCACGATCAGGACCACCGAGAACCAGGCGCGTTGCTGGAGCTCGAACTGGGCCTCGAGCAGGGCCTGGCGGAGCGACGGCTCCTCCCGCTCCCAGGTCTCCTTGTCGATCCGGTGGTCGAGCTCGGCCGATTCGAACATGGCCCGAATCTACCACGCCGTCGTCCGGGACCGCGGCCGCATCGGATCGATGACCCGGCTGGACGTCGCGGGTGCGCCGGCGATCCGGCTATCCTGGGTTTCGATGGACTTCGACAAGCTCGACAAGATTCCTCCCGTGGTGTCCTGGATGACCCCGTTCCCGCACTCGATCGACGTTGCCGCCCCGGTCGAGGAGGCTCGCGCCCTGATGGCCGAGCACGAGCTGCGTCATCTACCGGTGATGCAGGACGGACGCCTGGTCGGAATCGTCTCCGACCGCGACATCGGCTCGGCCTCGGCCGCCCCGGCGCGTCCGATCCCGGCCGGCTCGCCGATCGGAGACGTGTGCCAACGCGACGTGTACGTGGTGTCGATCAGCGAGCCGGTCGACCGGGTGCTCCAGGAGATGGCCGATCGTCACATCGGCTCCACGCTGGTGGTGAAGGACGGCAAGCTCGTCGGGATCTTCACGGCGACCGACGTGTGTCGCTGCTTCGCGGCCTTCCTGCGCTCGCGCTTCCCGGCCGCGCCCGACGTCGCCTAGTCCGGGTCGAGGCCCGCGGGCTCGATACGCGAACGCAGCGCCGCGGCCGTCTGGGGCTCGAGGTAGACGTCGCTCACCAGGGGCAGGGTCTGGCGAAGCGCCGCCTCGACCCGATCGAGGGCCGCCGAGACCGCGCCGAACCCGAGCTCGGCGTCGAGCTCGAGCCGGGCCACCACCAGCAGCCGCTCCGGGCCGAGATGCAGCGTCCTCAGATCGTGGATGGCGACGATCTCGCGGTCGGCCCGGATGGTCGAGCGGATGTGATCGATGTGCGCGTCGCGCGCCCCTTCGCCGATCAGCAGGCTCTTCATCTCGCGCGCCAGCACGATCGCGATCACCCCGAGCAGGAGCCCGATGGCGAGGCTTCCCATCGCGTCGAAGCGCGCGTCACCGGTGAACGTTGTGAGCGCCACACCGACGAGCGCCACGACCAGACCGATGACCGCGCCCACGTCCTCGAGCAGCACCACGGGGATCTCGGGTGAGCGGGCCCGTCGGATGAACTGCCACCATCCGAGCTCGCCGCGTTCCTGCTCCGCCGCCCGCACCGCCGTGCGCAGCGCGAAGCCCTCGAGCCCGATCCCGATCGTGAGCACCGCGATGGCCCAGGCGGGCGAGGTGATCGGGTGGGGATCGACGAGCCGGTGGTAGCCCTCGTAGAGCGCGAAGAGCGATCCCATGCTGAACAGGATCAGGGCGACCACGAAGGCCCAGAAGTAGCGCTCGCGTCCGTAGCCGAAGGGGTGCTCGCGGCTGGGCGGCTTCTGGGCGCGCCGGCCGCCGAGGAAGAGCAGCGCCTGGTTGCCCGTGTCGGCGACCGAGTGCACCGCCTCGGCGAGCATCGCGGCCGAGCCCGTGAAGGCCCAGGCCACGAACTTGGCGATGGCGATCCCCATGTTCGCCATCAGGGCGGCGAGCACGACGCGCCGGTTTCCAGCTTCCAATGGAACGGTCCTCTCGGGTGCGGGAAGGCCGGATCGGCTTCCGGGCGAGCTGCTACGATCGCATATCCATGGCGACCGAATCGAGTGGTCCCCGGGGCGGGAGCGAGCTTCGAGCGCTCTCGGTCGTCGAGATCCGTCGACGCTTCCTGGCGGTGCCCGGCGTGCCGAGTGCCGATCTGCTCGCACAGCTCGAGGCCGACCCGCGCGCGGGGGTGCAGGCCCTGCACCGCCGCTTCCTCCGGGAGCGCGAGCGCGAGACGCGCGAGCGGAAGCGGATCGACGCGCTGCTCGATGCCGAGCGCCGGCTCTGGGCGCGCGGGGTCCGTCGCGTTCAACGCACACCGTCCGGCAGGGCGACGGGCGC
>CAYYUT010000439.1:809-3556 GCA_964474935.1 uncultured Spirochaetales bacterium | reverse complement strand
AAAGCGGACATTTCTACTTGGGAGAAACCGGACATTCCTAAATCGGTACTACACTATGACGTCCGATAAGAATAATTATGTCAAATAGGCGAGCGGTGGGCGACGAGGTGACGGCCGTGCCGGGGGTGCCGCCGGTGAAGAGCGCGCGGGATGCAGTCCGGGCTTCGATTGTGGCGGATGCCGAGAGGTGGGAACGGCGGGGCCGGCCTCGGCAATGCCGGGAGCGTGTCCCGTTCTGGCCGAAAGCGACCCCGCCAACGGCGTCATTCTACAGGGCGGGGACGGGCCTCGGAAAGCCGCAAGCTGTGCTCCCTCCGGGGAACCCCAGTACCAATAGGCAGGTGCCGGTCTCGACCCGGGCGCCATCCGGCCTCGCTCGGGTCGCGTCTGGGCGGACACCGCTGCGGGCCGGCCCGGCCCTCTCCCCCCGCGTCCTGGGCCGGTGCCGCGATGGAACAGAGGCTCGTGCTCGGCCTGCGAGACTGGCCCGAGCAGGATTCCCGGCCGCCTAGGCCCCGAGGATCTGCGGGTCCAGGTGATCGGCGAGTCGCAGCGCCAGGGCCACGATCGTGAGGGTCGGATTCATGAAGCCGGCGGTTGGAAAGACCGAGCTTCCGGCCACGTACAGGTTGTCGATTCCGTGAACCCGACAGTCGCGGTCCACGACGCCCTCGGACGGCGATTCGCTCATCCGGGTCGTGCCCATGTGATGGAAGCAGCCCGTCATCGGGCCCCACTCGAGGTCTTCGGCGAGCAGCCACTCGACGATGCGGGCCCGCCCGATCTCGTGGCGCAGGAGCATGTCGGCGGCGAGCCGCGCCGCCTCGCGGGCCGTGCGCTTGTCGAGCTCGGTGAGACGCCAGTCGAGCAGCGAGCGCCGGAGCCCGAGCGCGTCGCGTTCGTCGCCCAGGCGGACGCGGCTGTCCGGGTTCGGGCACTGCTCGGAGCGCGCCCGGAGCGTTGCGGAATCCCATCGTCCGGCGAGCTTCTTCTGGGTGGTGCGCGCGAGGCCGTCGAGGTCGCGCATCACGACGGTGAGATCGTCGGTCAGGTCGTCGGGCCACTCCCCGCCCCGGACGTCCCGGAGCACCGAGCGGAGCGCGATGTAGCCCTCCGAGAGCTCGCGCACCGGCTCGATGGTGATGCTCGAGTTCAGGATCCGGCGCTCGCGCTGATACGCGGCGCTCGGCCCGATCCCGGCCAGCAGCTCCTTCCCGTGCCAGGGATACACGTCGTGGTAGGCGGGAAGCTCGTCGATCCCCTTCTCGAACACCACCGTTCCGACGTGGATGAAGAGGTGCTCGGCGAAGTAGCGACCCACGAGGTCATGCCGATTCCCGACACCACGCGGATCCGAGCCGGTGGAGAGCAGCATCAGGCGCGGGGTCTCGATGCCGCCGCAGGCCAGCACGAAGCGGCGGGCGCGCACCTCGGCGCGGTGCCCGTCGCGTCCTGCGAAGCCGATCGAGGTGACGTGTCGACCGTCGCGATGGGTCCGGATCGCAGTGGCGCTGGCGCCGAGCACGACGCGCACATTGCTGCTCCGGCGAAGTGTCTCTCGGTACACCGTCCCGAAGCGGGTAGGACTGAAGTGCCAGATCTTGTGCTCGGCCTGCGCGGCCGGAAGGTCGAGCAGGCGCTGGCCCGCCGCCTGCCAGGCGCCGGCCGCGTAGCGGAACGCGCCGAGCTCGCACACCTCCTGGGCCCGTCGGTACCAGGGATCGAGCGTCTCGCGGTCGATCGGCCAGCCGCTGTGGGCCACCCAGTCGCGCCTTTCGAAGTCGGACGCGTCGAGCGGCGCGCTCCAGCCGCCCCAGTGGTTCGTGGTGCCCCCGAAGTAGCGCAGCCGGGAGGCCTCGAGGGGGAAGTACGGACGGCCGACGCTCTCGCCCCGGTAGAGGTCCTGGGTGGCGGAATCGAGCTCGAGCCCCCCGCTCTCCATCAGGAGCACCCGGAGCGAGCTGCCGTCGAGCTCCCGGGCCATGCTGATTCCGGCCGCGCCGGCGCCCACGATGCAGAGATCCGCGTCGAGCGTCTCGCCGGCGGCCAGCTGCTCGAACCGGATCAGCAACGACCGGCCCGTCCCGCCGCCGCCTCACCGCACGCGACGAGCGCGCACAGCCGCGCCTCGGTGCGCGCGAGCACCCAGCCGCCCACGACGACGGTCTTCCCCGACCGCAGATCGCGCGATCGGAGCCGCCGGAGCAGGGAAACGCCGCCCGCCTCGAGAGCCTCGGCAAGGGCCTGGGCCCCCTGATGGTCGTGCGACTGCGCGAGATAGCGGCGGCCGAGCTCGGCCGCCTGCGAGGGATCCTGGAAGAGCTGCCTGGCGATCGATCCAGCGGCGTCGGGGGGAACGCGGCGGGGTCCGGGCACCCATCGCGCCCCGAGTGCGCCGAGGGCCATGATCCCCCAGGCGACGACATCCCGCCTCGACACCCCCATCCGAGACGAAGCTAGCCGTCGCTCTCGCGGGGGTCGAGACTCGATCACGCCGCTCGTGGCCCGCGCGTCGGAGCCATGCTCCCGGCTGCGGCCCTTTACGCCTGCCCCGCCTCTGCTAACCCGCCCGACATGACCCACGTCGGGCTCGAACGAGGCGGGCCGGTCCGGGCGGCCGATCTCCGCGAGTCCTTTGCCTCGCGTGGCCAGCCGCACGTCTTCCGCCATTGGGAGAGGCTCGACGCCGAGGCGCGCAGCCGGCTCACCGAACAGCTCGCGCGGATCGACCTCGATCGTCTGCTCAC
>CAYYUT010000439.1:0-799 GCA_964474935.1 uncultured Spirochaetales bacterium | reverse complement strand
CCGCGCGTTCTCCCCTCTTTCGGCGCCTCCCCGCCTCCCGGCCCGCCCCCGGGGCGCCCCCCCTCTCCGGGGGCGTCATCGAGCCAGCCCCCGCGCTGCGGCTGCCCGAGCACGGTGGCCCCCGCGCTCCGCTGGCCCAGCTCCGCGAGCTCGGCGAGGAGCGTCTGCGTGCAGGCCGGGTGGCCGTGGTCACCGTCGCGGGTGGCCAGGGCACGCGACTCGGCTTCGACGGCCCGAAGGGCCTGTTCCCGATCGGGCCCGTCGGAGATCGCAGTCTCTACGCTCTGTTCGCCCAGCGGATCCGGAGACTGCGGCGGCGCTTCGGGGTGGCCCTCCCCTGGCTGGTGATGACGAGCCCTGCCACCCATCGAGTGACCGAGGCCGCGTTCGAGACCCAGAACCGATTCGGTCTGCCCGCACGGGACGTGTCGCTCTTCGAGCAGGGCTCGGTGCCCGCCTTCGATTTCGAGGGCCGGTTGATCCTCGAGCGGCCCGACCGGGTGTTCGAGGGTCCCGACGGTCATGGCGGCCTCTTCGAGGCCCTCGCGCGCGCCGGGCTCCTCGCGCGTCTCGCCGAGCGCGGGATCGACACCCTGTTCTACAGCCACATCGACAACCCCCTGGTGAAGATCGCCGACCCGGTGTTCATCGGTCTGCACGCGTCGTCGCGCGCCGAGATGAGCTGCAAGGTGGTGGCCAAGCAGGATCCGCTCGAGAAGGTCGGATTCCTGGTGCGGGCGGCCGGGCGCGTCCGGGTGATCGAGTACAGCGAGGTCGAGCCTCGGCAGGCCTCGTTCCG
>CAYYUT010000438.1:0-3572 GCA_964474935.1 uncultured Spirochaetales bacterium | reverse complement strand
CGCCGACGAGTTCACGGCGGCCGACTTCGCCATCGAGAACCCGAAGAACGACGGCCTTCGCGTCGAGGGCACCCAGGGCATCGTCTTCGATTGGATCCGCGTCGAGTCGACCAACGGACCCGACCCCTTCAACGGGGCCTACGGCCTCTATCCGGTCGGCTGTCGCGATCTCCTGATCCAGAACAGCGAGATCCGCGGCGCAGCCGATGCCGGCGTCTACGTGGGCCAATGCCAGAACGTCGTGGTCCGCAACAACTACGCCTGGGAGAACGTGATCGGCATCGAGATCGAGAACACGATCGATGCGGAGGTCTATCTCAACCGGACCGAGAACAACACGTCGGGCATCCTGCTCATCGACCTGCCCGGCCTCCCGCAGCAGGGCGGCGGCGGACACCGCGTCTACAGCAACTACGTGGTCGACAACAACACCGACAACTTCGCCAATCCGAATGCGGTGATCGGCGACATCCCGCGCGGCTCGGGGATCCTGATCGTCGCCAACGACGACATCGAGGTCTTCGACAACTTCCTGAAGGACAACGGCTCGGTGATGATCGGCATCGCCAGCTACCTGATCCTGCAGCGCGGCTTCAACGATCCGAACTACGATCCCTATCCCGAAGGCATCTACGTCCACGACAACCAGTTCGAGGGCGGCGGAGACAACCCCGACCCGGGGAACCTGATCGGCCTGCTCCTCGGCATCGCCTTCTTCCCCGACCCGATCGCGCAGATCGGCTGGGACGGGTTCGTGACCGACGATCCGACCAAGGCGATCGACGGCGAGCTCCTCGAGGGCTATCGGATCTGCATCGACGAGCCGGACGCCACGTTCGGCAACCTGAACGGCACGGAGCCCCCGTTCCCGATCCGTGATCGCACGATCCACGACTGCGTGCGGCCCGCGATCGCAGAGGTCGAACTCCCCGACCAGCTCGCGATCCCGCCCTTCGAGGAGCCCGACGAGGAGCGGATCGCCGAGCTCTGCGGGGCGGCGGGCGAGGGCGTCAACTGGGCGGCGCTGGCCGAGGTGGATTGTCCTCGGCTCTCGGACTACCGCCTCTTCCCGGAGGGCGATCCGCGCGAGAACCCGAATCCGCCGGGTCTCGAGTACGAGCTCACCACCCAGCTCTTCACCGACTACTCCACCAAGGACCGCTTCATCTTCGTACCCGAGGGCGAGACGGTGGCCTACCGCGAGGACCGGGCGCTCGAGTTCCCGGTGGGGACGGTGATCACCAAGACCTTCAGCTTCGAGGACGTCTTCGCCGGCACCACCGACATCGTCGAGACGCGTCTCCTGATCCGGCGCCCGCCGCCCGTGAACTGGGTGGGCCTTCCCTTCGTGTGGCGCGAGGACGGCAGCGACGCCGACCTGAAGATCGAGGGCGACCGACAGCCGGTGACGGTGACCCGCACCGACGGTACCAACGCGAGCTTCGAGTACTTCGTCCCGAACATCATCAACTGCGTGAACTGCCACGGAGGCGACGGCAGCGGGCTCGGGAGCGCCCCGATCGGGCCCAAGGCGCGGCTCCTGAACCGCGACATCGACTACGCCGAGGGCACCGAGAACCAGCTCACTCAGTGGAAGAGCCTCGGGATCCTCGAGGCGTCCGCTCCCGATCCTTCGCTGGCACCGCGCACGCCCGTCTGGGACCTCCCCGGCGACTCGGGTCTCCCCGACGCCAGCGAGGACCTCGAGCGCCGCGTGCGGGCTTACTTCGACGTGAACTGCGCCCACTGCCACAACGAGGACGGTCCGGCGCGCTTCACGGGCTACTTCCTCGACGAGGACACGGCACTCCGCGATGGCGGGGGCGAGTTCCAGCGCGCCTACGGCTTCTGCAAGATCCCGGTCGCGGCCGGCCTCGGCGCGTTCGGCAAGCGACACATCGTGGTTCCGGGTGACGCCGACGAGTCGATCGCCTTCCTCCGGCTCGACACGGCCGCAGCGGGCGTGCGGATGCCCGAACTCTCGAAGTCGATCGTGCACGACGAGGCCGTGGCGCTGGTGCGGACCTGGATCGAGAGCCTCACCCCGACCGGCTGTGACTAGAGGAGCTCCACCCGGGCGGGCCCGGCCAGCCCCGCGCGCGCGGCGGGACCAGCGGGCCCGGCCACCGAGCTGCGCCTCGGAGCCGGGCGCCGCGGCCGGGGCGCCGGGAAGGGCCCGAACGTTCGCCCGTGCCGGGCATGGCGCAGCCGCACCCCACCCTGTGCCTCCCCGGCTCGTGCTAGCTTCGACCGCCGTGAACACCGACGTGTCGCTCCGTTCCGCGAGCCGCCGCTGATGCTGCGGGCCCGCCCGGCTTCCTGCGAGGGAGCAGCGCCACCATGTCCTCGAGCCCCCTGTTCTCGGACTTCCGTCCCCTCCCCGGGACGTTCGACGAGTACTTCGACGAGGCGTCCTCGCCGCGCCCGGACGCCGCGAAGGTGATCGATCTGCTCGAGCGCCTGGGGGTACGCGAGTTCCGGGCGCGCCAGCGCCTCGCGGACGCGACCTTTTTGCGCAGCGGCATCACCTTCTCGGTCTACTCGGACCGCCGGGGCAGCGAACGCATCTTCCCCTTCGACCTGGTGCCGCGCCTGATCCCCGCCTCGGCGTGGGAATCGGTGCAGCGCGGCCTGCTGCAGCGCATCCAGGCCCTGAACCAGTTCCTGGGTGACGTCTACGGAGAGCAGCGCATCCTCGCCGAGAAGGTCGTCCCCGACGACCTGGTTCTCGGCGCCAAGGCCTATCTGCCATCGATGCGGGGGGTGCAGCCGCCGAAAGGCACCTATGTCCACGTGGCCGGGATCGACCTGATCCGCGACGCCGAAGGTCGTTTCCTGGTGCTCGAGGACAACGTGCGCACGCCGTCGGGCGTGTCCTACGTCCTCGAGAACCGGATGGTCATGAAGAAGGTCTTCCCCCGGATCTTCGCGGACGCGCGGGTCGCTGGGGTCGAGGAGTATCCGCTCCGCCTGCGCCAGGCCCTGGCCTCGGTGGGACCGGCGAGCGACGCCGAGGACGGGACCGTCGTGCTGACCCCCGGCCCGTTCAACTCCGCCTACTTCGAGCACAGCTTCCTGGCGCGCCGGATGGGCGTACCGCTCGTCGAGGGCCGCGACCTGTACGTCGACGACGACCGGGTCTGGGCCAAGACGACGCTCGGCCCCAAGCCGGTCGACGTGATCTACCGCCGCATCGACGATCCCTTCCTCGACCCCGAGGCCTTCCGCAAGGACAGCATTCTCGGCGTACCCGGGCTGGTGCGGGCCTACGCCGCCGGCAACGTCGCGCTGGCCAACGCCATCGGGAACGGGATCGCCGACGACAAGGGCATCTACCCGTTCGTCCCCGACATGATCCGCTTCTATCTGAGCGAGGAGCCGATCCTCGACCAGGTGCGCACCTACGTCTGTGCGCGCGAGGACGACCGCGCCTATGTCCTGGAGCACATGGCGGAGCTGGTGGTGAAGGCCGTGAACGAGGCCGGCGGCTATGGCATGCTGATCGGCCCGGCTGCCAGCCTCCGCGAGATCGAAGAGTTCCGCCGCCGCATCGAGAGCCAGCCTCGCAACTA
>CAYYUT010000437.1:0-3578 GCA_964474935.1 uncultured Spirochaetales bacterium | reverse complement strand
GCCGCCGTGGTCTTCCCGCCCGAGACCCGCATCCCCGGCATCGACGATTCGAAGCGCCTCGACCGCGCGCGCCGCGAAGGGCTGGCCCGCGAGATCCGGGCGCGCGCGGCCGGTGTGTCGATCGGCGCCGCCGACGTGGCCGAGATCGACCGCCTCAACGTCTACCAGGCCGGCCGTCTCGCCATGCAGCGGGCCGTGCAGGGTCTCGACGAGGTGCCCGACCGCGCGCTCGTCGACGGCCGATCGGTCCCAGGCCTCGCATGCGCACAGGACCGCGTGGACCAGGGCGACGCCAAGGTGTTCGTGATCGCCGCGGCCTCGATCGTGGCGAAGGTGTACCGCGATGCCTGGATGGCGCGTCTCGATCGCGAGCATCCGGGCTACGGCCTCGCCCGGCACAAGGGCTACGGCACCCCGGAGCACCTGGAGGCGCTCCGGCGCCTGGGTCCCTCGCCGATCCACCGACGCTCGTTCGCGCCGGTGGCCGAGCTCGATCGGCCGCGTTGAAGCGCGTCTCAGCGCCGGGCGGGTAGGGCCAACACGACCCCGATGGCGAGCGCGGTGGAGCACGTGAAGGTGAGGAAGGCGAGGTCGTAGCCTCCGGTGGTGTCGAAGACCCAGCCCGCGAGCGGACTTCCCACCATCACCAGGGGCATCTGGAAGGGCCGCATCAAGCCGAGCGCCTTCCCGTAGGAGCGGCGTCCGAAGGCCGTGCCGACGAGCGCGCCCTGGAGCGGCACGACGCCACCCATTCCGAAGCCGAAGACGAGCGCTCCGACGAGCATGCCCGGGTACGCCGTCGCAGCCAGGAAGCAGGCGACGCCCGCGAGCTGCGCGGCGAGCGACACGACCACGGCCACGCGGGGGTCGACCCGGTCGTACAACGCACCGAACACGAACTTCCCGAGGATGCCCGCCGCTGCGGCGGTCGAGAGCAGGGCGGCGGCCGCATAGGTCTCGATGCCGAGATCGGTGGCGTGCGGGATCAGGTGCGTGAGCAGCGCCGACACCGATGCGAGCGACAGGCCGAAGGTGATGCAGATGATCCAGAAGCTCCGGCTCACCAGGATCTCGCGGCTGCGCCAGGTCCGTTCGGGCGGAGGGTCGCGCCGCGCGCGGTCCTCGTGCGACTCGCCGTCCGGCGCGAGCCCGAGATCTTCGGGTCGGTTCACCACCGTCCGCGCCACCAACGGCGCCACGAGCAGCCAGGCCATCGCCCCGTACACCACGAAGGTGGTCCGCCATCCGTGGCTCGCGACCAGCCAGGTCCCGATCGTCGGCATGACCAGACCCGAGAACGAGATCCCGACCGTCGCGATTCCGAGGGCGGTGCCACGCCGCTGCTCGAACCAGTTCGCCACCAGGGTGGCCGACGTGATCCCGCCCATGCACGAAGTTCCGACCGCGATCATTCCGGCCAACACCAGGTAGTACTGCCAGAGGGACTCGACCCGCGAGGCGACGACGAAGCCCGATGCGGTGAGGGTGGCCCCGAGCAGCATGATGCGTCGCACCGGGAAACGGTCGAGGGCGCGCCCGACCACCACCGCGATGCTCGCATTCGCCAGCTGGGTGAGCGGCTGTCCGAGCGAGATCAGGAGCCGCGATCCGCCGAACTCGTCGAGCAGGGCCTTGAAGAAGACCCCGAACGAATAGAAGAGGAACCCCGCCGACACGAAGTCGGCGACGAAGGCCACGCCCACCATGCGCCAGCCGACGAAGCGACGTCGCTGCTCCGCCGGCGGGCTCGTCGGGAGCTTCTCGGAGCGATCTGGGGACACGGGCCTGGCCTCACTGCGCCGGGGCAGGGTCGGAGTCGGGGGGCGCGATGAGTCTGGGCGTTCGCCGCGAGCCGGGGAGCGTTCCCTGGTTGATCGCGATCCGGACCGGAACGTCGCGGCGCCTCGGATCGTACAGGAGGATGTCGGTCAGGCCATCACCGTCGAGATCTCCGAAGCGTGCGCGCCCGCCCGAGTCGACCTCGACGTTCGCGCTGCGTCGGCGGAAGGGGTTCTCGGGCTGGCCGAGGAAGACTTCGATCGCATCGCCGTTGCCCGAGCCGAGGAAGTCGTGGAGGCCGTCGCCGTTCAGGTCCACGTCGAGACTCGGGAGGAAGCCCCGGGGCCGGAAGGTCTCGAAGCTCAGCGGGATGCCGAGGGTCCGGTCGTACCAGGGCTCGTCGGCGAACAGCGCCCCGCCCCCGGCCCGCCGGATGGTGACCCGTACGTCCATCGCGCGGGTCACGAGCAGCTCGACGATCTCGAAGACGCCGGTGTCGAGGCGTCCCTCCACGAGCTCCGGGAGTCGGTCGCCATCGAGGTCGATCAGCTGGTAGGTGGTGACGGCGCCATCGTGACGGAACACCTGGTCAGGGGCCGCGAGATCCCAGCGTCCGTCGCGGTTGCGGAAGATCGCGAGCTCGGAGCGCGCATCGAGCAGGCCCTCGGTGGCACTCGCGACCAGCAGCTCGGCGCGTCCATCGCCGTCGAGGTCGGCAACGGTGGCCCGGATGAAGCCCGAGCTCCGGATGAGATCGTCCTCGGAGAGCCGCCCGAGGGGTTCCGCGAGGTCGGGCTGGCGCGGGAACCGGCCGTCCAGGCGCTGCCGGAACACCTTGAGCTCGTGGCGGTTCGTACTGACCAGATCGAGGCGACCGTCCCCGTCGACGTCGGCCTCGTTCAGACGCGGATGGTCGTAGTAGACCTCGACCTCGTTCTCGCTGAGGAGCGGGCCCGGACGCAGCGGTACGTAGTAGATGGCGCGGGCGTCCACCTCGGGGCTCGAGGCCACCTCGCCCGTCGCCGAGAGCAGCCACCACTCCCCGAGGCCCGGCACCAGGAACTGGCCCGCGGGCGTCAGGCCGGGACGGGCCAGACGCATGCGGTCGAGCGCCCGGTCGTCCGGAACCAGGCCCAGGCTCGGCCCGGGGAGGGCGAGGCGCTGCCAGCTCGCCTGGCGTCCCGCGAGGCTCAGGCGGTGGAGCGTTTCACGACCGAGCAGGAGGATCTCGCTGGCCTTGCCGCCTCGAGCGGCCCCGGGTCGGTGGAAGTCGTACCAGACGACGTCGGGCGGCACCGGCGCCGTCCAGTCGGGCGTCTCGGCGAGGCTCCCGTCGGGCCGCTGGTAGTGGACCCGCAGGCTCCGCCGCACCTCGGGCGGGACGCCCTCGAAGCTCGCGATCCACAGGTCCTGGCGTCCGTCGCCGTCGAGGTCGAGGATCTCGGCAGCGACGGGTCGTCCGGCGGTCGGCACCGTCCGGATCGCGAAGGCCTCGGCCGCGCGCGCTTCCCCGGCGGCCAGCAGCGCCACCAACCCGAGGGCGGCGAGTCCGCCGCGCGCTCCGATGACGAGTCGTCCGGGGCCACGTAGTCTCGGTCGCATGTCGCGCGGGATCCTCCGTGATGGGCCGGAGCGTAGCCGTCCGCGGGTCGGGACCACCCTGGCGGTCGAAGGGGACGGCGACCCGGGAACGGAGTCGCGACTCTCGGTTCGCTCGAGCTACGTGCAGGCGCTTCGGGCCGCGGGAGCCGAGCCGCTGGGACTCCCGCCCGGGATCGATCCCGAGGCCGCCCTCGACG
>CAYYUT010000436.1:0-3587 GCA_964474935.1 uncultured Spirochaetales bacterium | reverse complement strand
TGGCGGCCACCACCCGCACGTCCACCGGCCGGTCCCGGTTCTCGCCCACCCGTCGCACCCGGTGCTGCTCGAGCACGGTGAGAAGCTAGACCTGGGACTCGCGCGGCCGCTCCGCCACCTCGTCGAGGAGGAGCGTCCCCCCGCCCGCCTCCTCGAAGAGCCCGGCCCGCTCGCGGTCGGCGCCGGTGAAGGCGCCCCGCGCGTGACCGAAGAGCTCGCTCTCGATGAGGGCGGCCGGCACCGCCCCGCAGTTCACCTCGACGAAGGGAGCCGCCGCGCGGCGGCTGTGCACGTGGATCTGACGCGCCACCAGCTCCTTGCCGGTGCCGTTCTCGCCCGTCACGAGCACCCATCCGTTGGTCGGGGCGGCCTGTGCGATCTGCTCCTTGAGCTTCCGGATCGGCTCCGAGCCGCCCAGGATCTCGCGCGCCATCAGGGCCTCGGTCCGGAGGCGACGGTTCTCGCGCGAGAGTGAGGCCTGGTCGAGCGCGTGCTGCATCGTGAGCAGCAGCTTGTCCACCGAGAGCGGCTTCTCGATGAAGTCGTAGGCCCCGAGGCGGGTCGAGCGCACGGCGGTCTCGATCGTGCCGTGCCCACTCATCATCACCACCGGCAGCTCGGGCCAGCGCTGACGGACCTCCTCGAGCACCTCGATGCCGTCGCAACCCGGCATCGCGATGTCGAGCAGGACCAGATCGACCTCGCTCGTCGCACGCAGCGTGCGGAGCGCCTCCTCGCCGTCGCAGGCGGCGAGCGTGGCGAAGCCCTCATCCGAGAGGATGCCGGCGAGCGAGCGTCGGATCGACTCCTCGTCGTCGACGATCAGGATCCGGCTCACGTTGCTCCGGCCCCCTGCCCGGCCATCGGCTCAGGCACCGTGCTGGGGCAGCTCGACGATGAAGCGGGCTCCGCGCGGTCGGTTGTCATGCACCCGAATGTAGCCCCGATGATCGGCCACGATGCGTGACACGATCGCGAGCCCCAGTCCCGATCCGCCGTCCTTGGTCGAGTAGTAGGGCTCGAAGATCCGCCGGCGCGCGGCCGCCCGGATGCCCTTCCCGTCGTCGGCGACCTCGAGCCGGACCGTCTGGAGCGGTCTGTCGTGCACCGTACGCAGCTCGATCCCGCCGGCGACCGAGCCGGGGTCGTCGGTGTCGGCCTCCCGGACCGAGGCGATGGCGTTGTCGATCAGGTTGGTGAGCACGCGTCGCAGCTGCTCCCGATCGATCTCGACCGTCGGGAGGTCGGGCGCCAGATCGGTGGTGAAGGACACGCCCTCCGTGCCTCGATAGCTCGCCACCGCCTCCGCCACGAGCTGGTTGAGATCGTCGGGTCGCAGGCTCGCTGCGGGCAGCCGGGCGAAGGTCGAGAATTCGTCCACCAGCAGCTTCAGGCTCTCGACCTGGCTCGTGATCGTGTCGATGCACTCGTCGAAGACCTTGGCGTCCTCGGACGATCCGGTGAAACGCGACCCGAAGCGGCGCCGGATGCGTTGGCTCGAGAGCTGGATCGGCGTGAGGGGATTCTTGATCTCGTGGGCGATGCGCCGGGCGACCTCGCGCCATGCGGCCATCCGCTGCGCCCGGACGAGCTGCGAGTGGTCGTCGAGCACGATGACCATACCGAGCGGTCGGGCATCCTCGTCCTGCAGCAGGGTCAGGGTCACCAGCAGCGTCAGGACCTCGTCGCCGGCCGGCACGTGCACCTGGCGTCGGATGCTCTCGCGCATCCCCGCACGCAGCTCACTCGCCAGATCGGTCACGATCTCGAGATGCTCGGCCCGCGTGAGCACCTCTTCGAGCTTCCGGCCGACCCGCGCCTCACCCGGCGGGAGATCGAGAATGCGCTGCGCCGACGGATTGATCGTGCCGATGCAGCCCGCGGCATCCACCGAGATCACCCCGGCTCCCACGTTGCGGAGCACGATCTCCATGTAGCGCCGCCTCTGCTCGAGCTCGGTGTTCGACCGCTCGAGTCCGTGGCGGGTCTCTCCCAGGTCCCGGGTCATCCGGTTGAACGACTCGACCAGGAGCCCCACCTCGTCGTCCGACGTCTTCTCGACCCGGACATCGAGGTTGCCGGCCGCGACCTCGGCCGTCCCCTCCGCGAGCGCGCGGATCGGGCCGGTGACCCCCTTGGCCAGACGCACGCCCCACCAGGTGGCGAGCAGCAGGACGACCAGGAAGATCAGCAGCAGCTGGAGCTGATAGACGGCGCGGATGCGGCCCTCGTTCGGCTGCACGTCCCGATACTCGTCGAGCGCTGCCCGGATCTCGGCCACCTTCCGGGTGAGCGAGTAGGGCACGTACTGGTTCACCACCACGGCGCCGACGATGTCCTCCGGCCGGAAGCTCGAAGCGATGGGGACGGCGCCGCGGATCACGTCGCCGTTGCCCGCCTCGGCCACGCCGAAGCTGTGGGCGCCGGCGAGCGCCTCGCGCACGGTGGCATCGTCGGGTGGCGTGAAGTTCGCGAGCGGCACGTCGGGGTTGATCACGGTCACGAGCTCTTCGCCGGTGGCACTGAACACCTCGACCACACCGAGGTTGTAGTCGCGCTGCTTGCTCTTCACGAAGGTCTCGAGCGCGTCGAGCTGTTCCTCACGCAGCAGCCTCTGCTCGGTGATCTCGCGGGCGATCTGTTCGCCATGGAAGAGGGCGTTCTCGCGTCCCGACTCATAGTAGGCGTCGGCGACCTCGCGGCTCTGCTCCAGGGCCTGGTCGACCTGGAGGCTGAACCAGGTGTGGATCGACGAGTTGATCAGCACCATCGCCACCAGGAAGAGGAGCGCGGTCGGAACGGTCGCCACCAGCAGGAATGCACCGACGAACTTCCAGTTGAGATGCGACCCGAGGATCCCGGCGCGACGCTCGAAGAAGAGCTTCACCAGGTTGCGCGCCAGGAGGAAGAAGAGCACCACGATCAGGACGACGGTCAGCGCGTTCAGGAAGAAGAAGAGGACCGAGTTCCCGATCGGGAGCGGACGCGCGAAGGCCGCGAGGCTCTCCTGGAAGAAGGCCATCGCGGTAATGGCCACCACCACGGCCGCACTGATCCAGAGCTCCCGCCGGCGCCGGCGCACCTCGGCGGGGGTCAGGTCGGCACCCGCGCCCGGCGGGCTCGCGTGAGGCTCTTTCGCCTCGTTGCTGGGGGAGGTCTCGTCGTGCGCCATGGGGCCCCGGGGTCGGTTCGGCCGCAAGTCAAGGTAACGCCCCAGTCGGTCGATGGAAGAGCGGGTAGCGGCGTCGGGGCGATCCCCGGCTCCCTCTAGGTATTGGAGGGCCGATGGGCGAGACTAGCGCTGGGGGCCGGCGCCAGCCGGCCGGGGAGCCGGACCAGTCCGGGCCCCGACCCGAAGCCCGTCCCCCGGTGCGTGCCTGGAAGGAGCTCGTGCTGCACGACGATCGTGTCGCCGACAGGGCTGCGCTCGATCCGATGGCCCGCGCCGAGGCCCTGGTCCAGCGCGGCCGGGAGCTCGCGGCGCGCGCGCCGGAGAGCCCGGAGGCTGCCCTCGCCTTCCGCGACGCGGCCGCGCTCGCGCCTCGCCTGCGCGCCCCCCTCGCCGCACTCCGAGAGCTCTATGCGGC
>CAYYUT010000435.1:0-3610 GCA_964474935.1 uncultured Spirochaetales bacterium | reverse complement strand
CGCTCGAGCTTGCGCGCCGCGGGGACGATGCGCGGGTCGGTGGTGTAGACGCCGTCGACGTCGGTGTAGATCTCGCAGACGTCGGCCCCGAGAGCGCAGGCCACCGCCACCGCCGAGGTGTCCGACCCGCCGCGCCCGAGCGTGGTGATGTTGCCGTCGTCGTCGGTGCCCTGGAAGCCCGCGATCACCGCCACCGCCCCCTGCTCGAGCACGGCCTGGATCCGGGACGTCTCGATGCTCTGGATCCGGGCGCGGGTGTGGGCCTGGTCGGTGCGCATCCCGATCTGGGCACCGGTGAAGGAGCGGGCCCGTCGGCCGAGCGTCTGGATGGCCATCGAGAGGAGCGCGATCGTCTTCTGCTCTCCCGTCGAGAGCAGCACGTCGTACTCGCGCGGGTCGGGCGCCGGCCCGCCCACCCGCTCGGCGAGCGCCACCAACGCGTTGGTCTCCCCCGCCATCGCCGACACCACCACCGCGACCTGGTGGCCCTCGGCGAGGCTCGCCACCACCCGCTGAGCGACGGCGGCGATCCGTTCGGGATCGGCGACGCTGGTGCCGCCGTACTTCTGGACGATCAGGGCCATGCGCGACTGCTCCGCTCTCTGTGTCTTCCTGGCCATCCCCGAGGTCGCTCGCCCGCGGGCAACCCGGCGACGGGCGCAGCAGCGCTCAACTGCTCCGACGACCACGCGGCGGCACACCCGAGCTCCCACCTTCCGGCGACCCGGGCGCGTCCGGAGCGCGGGATTCCGACCAGGCCGTGGCGACGCGATCGAGCCAGGCCCGAGCCCCGGCTCCGAAGGCCTCGAGCTCGAGCCGGCGCGCCTCGGGCGTGGCGGCAGGCTCGAACCTCAATTCGACGCGGTCTGTCGGTAGCGCGTCTCGGAATCGCTCGCCCCACTCGATCGCCACCAGGGCCCCGGGCCGCAGCCAGTCGAGCAGTCCGGCGGCTTCGAGCTCGGCTTCGGATCCGAGGCGATACACGTCGACATGCACGAAGGGCCGCGCCGCCTCGTACTCGCTCGCGATCACGAAGGTCGGGCTCGTGACCGCCCGCGCATCGATGCCGACCCCCTCGGCGAGCCCCTTGGCCACGACGGTCTTGCCCGCGCCGAGCGGGCCCGTGAGCACCAGCAGGGCGAGCTCGTCGCGCGGCGCCTCGACGGCCAGCCGGCGCGCCAGCGCCCGGGTCTCCTCAGGGCTCCGGGAATCGAAGCGTGAGCGCATCGGCGACCTCGGGAGCCGTGAGACGGGAATCGGCCCTCTCTCGGAGGGCATGGCACGTGGCGGGAACCTCGGCGACCAGGTCTCCCGCGAGGCGGCCCCGGTCGCCCGTGAGCGCGCTCAGCCGGTCGGCGCACTCGCCGTGCACGAAGCTCGCGAGCACTGCGGCCTCGAAGGGGTCGAGCCCCTGGGCCAGCAGTCCGGCGACGAGTCCGGTGAGCACGTCTCCCGTACCGCCCGTCGCGAGCAGTGGGCCGCCCGTCGGGTTCACGAAGACGTCACCGCCCGGGTCGGCCACCACCGTCCCCGCGCCCTTCAGGACCACCACCGCCTGGGTCTCGCCGGCGAGCCGCTCGGCGCTCGCGACCCGGTCCTGATTCAACTCGGCCGGAGAGCAGCCGAGCCAGCGACCGGCCTCGCCGGGATGCGGGGTGAGGACGGTGGGCGCCCGACGGGCCGCCAGCCGATCGGTGGACCCCGCCAGACAATTGAGCCCGTCGGCGTCGATCACCACCGGCCGTTCGACGCGGTCGACGAGCGCACGCACGAGGGCACGGGTGTCCTCCTCGGTCCCGATCCCCGGGCCGAGCGCGAGGACGTCGCGCTCGTGGGCCAGCGACACGATCGCGGCCTCGGCGTCCGAGGCGAGTGCGCCCTCCCTGGTCGCCGCGACCGGGGCGGTCATCGCCTCGGTGAGTCGCGCTTCGAAGATGGCGTTCAGGCTCGCCGGACAGGCCAGCGTCACGAGCCCGGCGCCGATGCGGGCCGCGCCCTCGACCGAGAGAATGGCGGCACCGGTCTTGCCGGTCGAGCCCGCGACGACCAGGACGTGACCGAAGCTTCCCTTGTGCGCGTCCCGCGGACGCTGCGGAAGCCAGGCGCCCGCCTCGGCACGGGTCAGCATCCAGATGTGGGGCTCGGCCTCGGGTGCCTCGTCCGCAATCCCGATCCGCGCGACCCGCACCGAGCCGGCGTGGGTCCGACCCGGCTCGAGCGCGAGTCCGATCTTCGGCAGCCCGAAGGTGACGGTCGCATCGGCCAGCACGGCCGTCCCGAGGATGCGGCCCGTATCGGCCTCGATTCCCGACGGCAGATCGACCGAGACCACGCGCGCCCAACCCCGGGCCTCGCGCATGGCCTCGACCGCGGTCGCCGCATCCCCTTCGATCGCACGTCCGAGCCCGGTCCCGAACAGGGCATCGACCACCACATCCGCGACGTCGAGGCTCGCGGCCTCGAAGAGATCGATCGGCACCCCGGCCGCGCGCGCCCGTGCGAGCTGTGCCGCCGGGTCGCCGCGCAGCGCCTCCGGATCGCCCACGATCGCCGCGCGGACGGGGATTCCGAGCATGGCCAGATGCCGCGCCACGACCAGGCCATCGCCCCCGTTGTGGCCCGCGCCGCACACACAGACCACGACGCCGCCGGGGGCGCGCTGGGCCAGCACCTGCTCGACCACCGCCCGCCCGGCGCTCTCCATCAGGACCTCGCTCGGGACCCCGAGCTTGTCGATGGTGTGGCGATCGAGCGCCTGCATCATCGCGGCCCGCACGAGGGGCCAGATCTCACCGATCATCCGGGGCCTCCGACGCGTCGGTGGCGGGCGCGCCCGCCGAGCCGCCGAGCGGCGTCCGATCCTCGAGCAGGACCTGACCGACACAGAGACCCCCGTCGTGGCCCAGGCTCAGATGGATCCGGGTGACACCGCGACGCGTCAGCTCACGTTCGCTGGCACCTCGCGCCACCAACCGAGGCGCGCGGCCCGGCTCCCGCTCGACCGACAGCTCGCGCCATCGCGGCCAGTGCGCCCCGAGCGCGCGCCCGACCGCGATCTTCGCCGCGAGCCGGACTGCGAGACTCTCGTTCTCGCGCGGTCCGCGGGCGCGGGCGTAGCGACGTTCGCCGTCGGTGAACAGTCGATCGAGCAGACGATCTCCGAAGCGGCGGCGGGCGGCCACGAAACGTGCGCGGTCGATCAGGCCCGTCCCGAGCGCGACGATCATCGTCCGACGGCGAGCTTCAGGCGGTCGGCCAGATCGTTCGCGACCTCCTGCACACGGTCGAGGTGCTCGCCCTCGACCATGACGCGGGCCTTGGGCTCGGTGCCGCTGTAGCGGACGAGCACCCTCCCCTGGCCGGCGAACTCGTCCTCGATCTTGCGGACGGCATCCAGGAACTCGGGGATCTCGTCGAGCGGCGGCTTCTCGGCCACGGCCACGTTCACCGTGACCTGCGGATAGGGCTCGAAGATGCGGCACAGCTCCGAGAGACGCCGCCCCGACCTCAGCATCACCGCCAGCACCTGGAGGGCGGTGATCAGGCCATCACCGGTGGTGTTGTGGTCCAGGAAGACCAGGTGGCCCGACTGCTCACCGCCGAGATTGAA
>CAYYUT010000434.1:0-3616 GCA_964474935.1 uncultured Spirochaetales bacterium | reverse complement strand
GCCCAGGCACGACCGGTAGCCCTGCTCGGGATGGGGACGGTCCGCCAGGATCAGCTCGACCAGCTGGCTCGTCTCGGGGCCGGTCTCGCTCGCCCAGTGGCGGATCCGCGTCGGCGTCCACTCCGCGTGCTTGCGGTGCGACGCCGGCATGTGCTCGGACTTCATCGTCTTGCCGCGCGCCTCGGCGCTGCGCGCGTGGCTCGCGATCGGCTCGCGGCGGAGCAGCACCTCGACCGTCGAGGCGGTCGCGCGGATCTCGACGGCCTCGCCGATGGTTCGGTGGGGCACCGAGTACGCGTGGTCATCGAACAGGACGTGGTAGTCGCCCGGCACGGTCGTCTTCGCCCACTCGGCGCGCTCGTACGGCGCGCTCGGTAGCGGCCGCAGCTCGGGCTGATCCGTCCGCGCGAACAGCTCCCGACGCGACATCCCGTACCGGCGCATCCGCCGGTCCGCGAGCTCCTCGACCAGCTCCGCGATCCGCTGGTTCAGCTCGTCGAGCGAGAAGAACGTCTGCTTGCGGAGCCGCGCGAGGATCCACCGCTGCACGACCAGCACGGCGGCCTCAGCCTTCGCCTTGTCGCGGGGCTTGTACGGCCGGGCCGGCACGACGGCGGTGCCGTAGTGCTCGGCGAGGTCGTCGTAGGCGCGCTGGATGCCCGGCTCGTACCGGCAGGGGGTCGTCACCGCGCTCTTCAGCTGGTCGGGGACGAGGGCGCACGGCACGCCGCCGAAGAAGCGGAACGCCCGCTCGTGGCTCGCGAGGAAGTCGTGCACGCGCTGGGTTCGCGTCGCCTCGGCATAGGTGTGGTTCGAGGCCCCCAGGGCGGCAACGAACAGCTCCACCTCGATCGTCTCGCCCGTCTGGGGATCGACGTAGGACGGCTTCTTGCCCGAGTAGTCGACGAACAGCTTGTCGCCGGCCTTGTGGGCCTGCCGCATCGTGAACCGACGCTTCCCCAGCCAGCGGCGGTAGTGGGCGCAGAACTGCGTGTAGCTGTACCCCTCGGGATGCTCCCGCAGGTACTCCTCGTGCAGCAGCGCGAGCGTCACGTGGGGCCGCATCCGCTCCGCGTGGACCTCGGCGTAGTCGGGCAGCGGCCGCTTCGCGCGCTCCTCGGGCGTCCGCTCGACCCCGTACAGCCGCTCCTCCAGCGCCTCCTCCGTCAGTGCCTCCGCATCGGGCCACGTCAGCTCCGCGGCCCGGGCGCGACGCACCGTCTCGCCCACGGCTCCCGCGCTGATCCGCAGCGCCTTCGCCACGCGCCGGTGCGCCCAGCCCAAGTGCCACTTCATCCGAAGGATCTCTCTCACTTTTCTCATGGTCAGTCGCTTCGTCGCCACTCGCGCCCCCAGGGCGCGTCGACTACCCCTCCAACCTGCCTTTCTCGGGTACCGGAGTGATCACGATGGTCCGATCTGGATGATCATGATGATCCGATCTCGATGATCACGTACGCCCGATCCGGGCGATCACGATCAACCGATCCTGGTGATCACGATGTTCCGATCTTTGTGATCACGATGGACCGATTTCAGCATGGAAGCGAACCACCAGCTCCTGGAGGTGCTCGAACTGGGCATTGCGATCCGCGTGGGAGCTGCCGTTGAGCGTCTTCTTCGTCTTCTGCAACGTGAAGCCCTGCTCCACGAGCAGCCTCCGCACCGTGGAGGCGTTCACCGGATGATCTCGCTCGGTCAGCTCTGCCGCCAACTTCACGAGGCTCTTCGACGTCCAGCGCAATGGCGACTCCGGGTCGCCTCGCGTCGAGGAGTCCACCAGCTCGAGCAGGACACCGACGATGCCCGGTTCGACCTCCTCGACCTTCTTCCGGCCTCCTCCAGCACGTCGTTGCCGGCCAGCCGGCAGCTCGAGCCGTTCGACATCGGCGAGTTCTGCCAGACCCCTACGGATCGTGCTGACCGCCAGCCCCGTCGCCCGACTCACCGCGGCTTCCCCGCCGTAGCCGATCTGCACCGCCTCGTTCGCGGCGAACAGGCGTCGGCCTCGCTCCGTCAGGGTAGGGGCGAGCCGCTCGAAACGAGCTCGCACCTCGGCTTCTTGCTTGGGGTATCGACTGGCCATGAGGGCCAGCTCGCCATATCTCGCCCGCGAAGGCAACTACCGCATCCGCTCTGGCCATCGGATCTCGCATTGCTCAGGTTGGGCGATCGCTTTCGCGATCATGCCATTTCTGCTTTCCATCCAGCAGATCCGGCGCCTCCCGGCGCGTCAAGCTGATTGGTTGTTTTTCGGATCGCCCTTAGCATATCGTGCCACGGGACAAGATCCCGTGGAACGCATCAACAATGCACGAACGATGCACGCGCCGCCACGCCTATGTGCTTCGTTGTGCGGGTCGCCGAGCCCCTGCCGGGTTGGTCAAGGTGGGACGAGTGCGCCACCACTACCCAGGTCCTTCCTCATCCTCCACCGAGAGATCGAACATGCGAGCTCGTTCGACCAGCTCGTCTGGCCGCGGCCGCTGATAGACCTGCCGCAGTATCTTCAGGTCCGTGTGCCGCATGATCCGCCGTGCCACGTCCTCGTCCATCCCCAGCGACCACGCGATCGTCGCGAAGCTGTGCCGCAGCAGGTACGGTGTCACCCGCCTCTCGATGCCCGCGTCCGCCGCGTCGGCCGCCAACGCCCGCCGATACTGCTTGAACGGCCGCCCACGCCACAGGAACGCCCAGCCCTCGCGCGGCTGCCCCTGCGACACCCAGTACCGACGCAGCTCCCGATACGCGAGCGGCGTGAACGGGATCACGTCCGCCGAGGCCTCCGTCTTCTTCCCCCGCACCTCGAGCAATCGCCGATCCCAGTCCACGTCCTGCCAGTGCAGCCGCATGAGCTCGCTCGGCCGTAGCCCCTGCCCGATCGCTACCGCCCACATGGCGCGGTGCGTCGGCTTGGCCGCGTCGACGAGCCGCAGCCCCTCATCGAGCGTTAGCGGGTCCACCTGTTCACGCGTCCGCTTCGTCGCTCCCCGGATCCGAAAGAACTCGGGCCGAAAGTCGACGTGTCCCTGGCGACGCGCGTACTCCAACAGCGCCCGGTACGCGTTGCGTCGCAGCGCCTTCGCCCTCGGCGAGAGGTGTGTCTGTTCGCCCTGCCAGTGCTCCCACATCGCGTCGGTCAGGTCGCGCAGCTGCGTCCGACCGAGCTCGCTGTCGAGGATGCCACGTCGTGGCCCACGACCGTCCCGACCGCCCTTCTGGCGCCAGTAGATCAGCTCCGTCCGCGCCGTCCCGGCTGCGATTCCAATAGGCGACTCGGGATCCGAGCGCACCGGCCAGAACACCTCGTCGAAGTACGTCCGCAGCGCCATGGCTGCGTAGTCGCGCTCTCCCGGCTCCAGGAGCGACTGGATGCCCGGGTCCCCGAGCAGGTACCGAATCG
This sequence comes from uncultured Spirochaetales bacterium, assembly GCA_964474935.1. Lineage (GTDB taxonomy): Bacteria > Myxococcota_A > UBA9160 > UBA9160 > JAFDDA01 > CAYYUT01. The sequence goes on along the minus strand of CAYYUT010000434.1, from coordinate 213 downwards.
CCCGGCGGGGGTTCTTCTTGTGGGAACGAAGGAAGCGGCTGGCCGTTCCACCGTCCTCCTCGCGCTGCAGCTGCGCGAGGGCGCGCTCGGCTTCCTCCCGGTCGACGTACTTCAGCGCGACGCTGACGCGGGTAGCCCCCCGTCCACGTTGGCATTTCCAGTACGTGCCTCCGGCTCGGTCTACCTCGACTGCGAGTTCGTCGTGCTTGAGGG